>CAIWEX010000841.1 GCA_903911795.1 uncultured Schlesneria sp. | reverse complement strand
TTCCCAAGCGCTTCTCACGCTCCTTGGTGCTGCCTGTGAGCGCACGGGCCTCGACCGCCGCCTCAAGGCAAACACCTCGGAAAAGCGCACCCACTCGCTTTTTCGTCAGGGCCTGTTTTGGTACTCCGCGATCCCTACGATGCGCGACGAGTGGTTCGAGCCACTCATGATCGCCTTCGAGGAGATCCTCCGCGCGCACGCAGGTTTCACTGCAATCTTCGCGAATATATGAGGGGATGCTTCAGATCGGGGGGAGGCCCATTTTGGGATTAACGGGCACATTAGCTGCTGTGGTCTGTTCCCGGTAGGCCCAGGCCGCACGACGTGTTCGCAGACTGCTTCTCAGGATTTCATGGCCTGCCATTCTGGTTCAGGATCATGATCTTTTGCCAAATCTTTCGCGATAGACCGTCGGTGAGGTCCTCCAGATCGGTGACCGCCTCCGCTGCCTCCGGATCATCGAAGTCGGCGACGTAGAACTGGGCGAGTTTGGCGATCAACGAGAGCATTTCCGAGCAGTAGTCGAGGTACCGCGCCAACTCCTGGGGCGATAATTCGCGCCGTGGACTGTGGGCCGTCACTGGCAGGGTGACGCCCGCAATGCCTCCAGGATCCTTGGTCAACTGGAGCATGTCAACGATATGCGCGAGCTCGCGCAGGTTGCGGACCGCCGCCACGACCCGCCCTCGGCGGATGCGCGTCTGCAAACTGGCGAGGAAAATGATCAGGCCGACGAGCAGGGCCACTTCGCTGGTGATCGCATCGATTCCCTGCGCCAGCTCTGTCCACGCCGGTGCGCCTTCGATGTGGACCCCGCGAGCCAGCAAGACGATGACACTCCCGAGCACCACGACGCTGGTCGCCACCAGTGCCCAGACCCAGATGATTGGCCGTCTGATTGCTTCCGCCTGGTCGTCCACCGCCTCGCTGAGCCGTTCGAGTTCACCAGCCCAACTCACCAGCCCCGAGCCCGGAAAGCGCTCAAAGATCCGCAGACGCAGCCGCGTGATCGTCTCGATCACCTTGTCGAGGCGCAATCGGCTTAGGGAATGCATAGGCGGCCCATTTCAGCAATATTGAAGGGCAAAGCAACTCGTGCAGAGCCTCTTTCCGAACGTTCAGCAGACGCAGTAGATGAAGGCAGTACGCAAATAAAGCATGCCCCACTGCCTCGCCCCCGCGACTGAGGGCTCGAACCATACATACTCCAATAGAGAAACTCTTCCTTCACTGGCTTCCTCCCCTGTGCCCTTGATGCCTTCTACAAACAAACGTCAAGTCGCGTATGTTCTTTATTGATCGATCTGGCGTAAACAAGCAGGTTGCAGCAAATTGGGCTGGGAAGTGTCCCGCGCGTCGTCGCGATCACGACCTCGGTCGCGATTCCCTGCGTGGCAAGGCTTGCGCTTAACGTTCGCTCCAAGCGCATAGGACATTCAAACCACGAATCCGCGCAACATGGCTTCAAGCGATTGCTTGATCCGTCCAGGAGTTCGGCGAGGCCGCACAAACTTCCGCGGGCGGTCCGCCTCATCGCAGCGAGTCATGCTAAGCCGAAGAGCGACACTATGCGTGCGCTGTAAGCGCCTGCGCCATTCGGGGACCTCATAAATCATGAAGACATTTAGCGTCACCACTTCGATCCGCGCCACGCCAGAGGTCATCTGGGGAATCCTTACGGATGCCCCAAACTACGCCACATGGAATACGACCGTGGATAAAGTCGATGGGCGAATCGAGCATGGGCAAAAGGTGACGGTCCACGCGAAGATCAACCCGGGACGGGCCTTTCCGGTCAATGTCACTGAATTTGTTCCGAACAAGAAGATGGTCTGGACGGGCGGCATGCCCCTTAGACTATTTACGGGTGAGCGGACCTTCACTCTGACGCCCGGCTCCGACGGGCAAGTCACCT
>CAIWEX010000840.1 GCA_903911795.1 uncultured Schlesneria sp. | reverse complement strand
TCGTCCAGCTCTTTCCATTCGTAGGTCGCCCCCGCTCGAAACAGACTGTCTCCGAGCGGCATTAGCCAGACTCCACGATGAACGATCCGCTCGTCGGTCAGCCCTTCGATCCGCAGTGTCAGGATCTCACCCTTCGCTGGCTTGAAACGCACATGCGAAAACCAGGGATTCTGAATGGCATCGATTCCTTGGCAGAAGATCAGGTGACGTGAATTGATCCCGAATCGAGGCAGTTGCACACCGTTCGTTGTGACCACGATGTCTTGTTTCACGTCGAGATCGGCCGTCATCAACATGCCATCGTCCGTGAACTGTTGGCGCGATGCTGATAAGAACGCCGCAACGTTCAGACGCCCTCCCGCGAGCATCTCAAAGCCACCGAGTCCTTCATCAAACCATTCCGGATTGACCAGTTGCTGTGGTTGGTCTACCAACCCCGCAAATTCGTGCCTGATTCGCCGGTCGAGATATCCCTGCTCACTGTCATCCGCCAACAGCCGAACCATCCGCCGGGGATAGAAGAACTCTGTGCTCAATTCTGATTGAATGCGATGATAGAATTCGCAAGCCGCTGGCCAGAAAGTCTCCCAACGCCATGTTTTCACAAGTCGTCGACCAGTGATCGGCGTCATCAGCCCAGCAGCGATCTTCGACGATCCTCCGGGAGCATCGCGATCGATGACAATGACTTTCTTGCCGCGTTCTCGCAGTTCCCAGGCAAGGGTTGTCCCCGCCAACCCCTGACCCAGCAGGACGATATCAAAATCATTCATGCTATGGGGGACTCAATGACGTAACAGGAATTCGTTCGAAATCAACAGTGCGTGTTGCAAGTCGTAAAAGCCTTCTGCACGATCACTCGCTGTTGCCAAGTACTTACGTACCAGATCCTGCTCGACGGGGGTTGGACGACGACTGATCGTCGAAAGGTAAATCAGTTCCACCAGTTCGCCATCGCTCTTGCCTGACGCCAGCCATTTCCCCAGCCGTCCCTCGCCAGACTTGATTCCATAGATGATGTCACGGTTATTCATCAGGTGAATGACCTGACTGAGTGACGGATCGTCTTCACGGGCACACTCACACGTGACATCCCGGACCGGCTTCGAAAACGCCTTCAGGAACGGGTGTTCAATGGCTCCCTCGGCGAGTTCGATAGCGCGCGTTCCGCGAGGGTTCCCTGGGAAATCCTGCGAAACGCCTGTCACCGTCGAAATGGCATCGAGCAATTGTTCTGCTCCCAGCATTCGAATCGACTGACTCGTGAAGTACGGGGCAGGATCGGCAGCGAGTTTCGATTGGGCTTGGACTGGTTTTGAACTGAGCTGATAGGTGCTGGAATTCAGGACCATCCGCAAGACGGGCTTCAAGCGATATCCACTCTTGGTGAATTCCGTTGCCAGGGCTTCCAGCAACTCGGGATTTGATGGAGGATTCGTATCCCGGAAATCATCAACGGGTTCGACGATCCCGCGTCCGAACAAGTGGTACCAGACCCGGTTCACGGTGGACCGGGCAAAGTACGGATTGTCGCGCTGGGTTAGCCATTCCGCTAACTTCTCGCGCCGATCATCATCGGGGCCAAGTTCGCCAGCCGAAACCCCGAATGCTGCAGGGGCGACATTGATGTTCTTGGTCGGA
This sequence comes from uncultured Schlesneria sp., assembly GCA_903911795.1. Lineage (GTDB taxonomy): Bacteria > Planctomycetota > Planctomycetia > Planctomycetales > Planctomycetaceae > Schlesneria. Next base: position 1,980 of record CAIWEX010000840.1, on the reverse strand, counting down.
TGTCGCACATCGCCACCACGATCCAGGTAGACGATTTCGTCGTCCAGCATGAACTGCTTTCCCTTGAACTTGATGCGAGCGAAGTAGGCGGCAAAGCCGTAATAGTCATCCTGAGTGATCGCCTCGAACGGGTGGTTATGACACTTCGCACAACCGATGCGTACCCCGAGGAATAACTGGGCCATCGCTTCCGCCGCCTCATCCGGAGTTCTGGCAATGCGATGGAAATTGGCCGCAGGCTTATGCAGCGTATTCCCCAGGCTGGTCAAAGTTTCGCGAGCGAATTCGTCAAACGGTCGATCATTTCGAAATCGTTCGACGAGATATCTGTGAAAGCTGTGAACACCACGCTGACTGATCGTGACGTCGCTGCCGCGCATCAGATCTGCCCATTTCATGGACCAGAACAGAGCATAGTCATCGCGTTCCAGCAGATCATCGATCAGCCGGGCTCGCTTGTCGACGGCTTTTGAGTCCAGGAATTGTCTGACTTCGTCTGCGGTCGGCAGCGTTCCAGTGACATCCAGGTAAAGTCGTCGGACGAAGACTTCGTCACTCGCCAGATCTGTCGGAACAAGCTGCAATTCTCGCTGCTTGGCAAAGACATGGCGATCGACGGCATTTGCTTCCGAAGGAGATCGAAACGCGAAGCCGGGATCACGTTTCAGATACGAAAGCCGCACTCCGCTGATGCGGTCGAGATAGCGAACGAGAAACGCGACTTCGGCCGTTCGATGAAATGTGACGAGTCCGTCATTCGTGACTTCGGCCGCCTCTTTTTCGTTCGTTGAAAAGACGGCCAGATCGGTGACATCGCGAATCGTACCGTTGTCAAAGTGACCTCGAGCGACAAGTTGCTGTTGAGGATGCTGTTCGGCAAGCCTCCGCAGTCCTGGCAGAACTTCCAGTCGTACCAGTTTCAGCGGCGCGACAGGCTTTGCGCTGTTCGATTTCTGTTGGTTTTGCGCAGGCACAGCAGCGACCGGGGGGCGGCAGCCGTTTTCAATCCAGCCCCGCAGAATCTGATATTCGATGCTGGTCCGGCGGAATCGGGCACCACCCTGGTGCGGAACCTCCGCCAGCCCCTTCCGCAAAACAAGGCTGGTGTCAACGTCGTTGGGATTTGTCCGCCGTCCATAGTCTTCGTGAGTCAACGTGACGAAATCGAGTGCTGGATCAAACCCGCGCAGACTGAGTCGAAATCCATTCTTTCCCTGAGGTGATCCATGACAGGCTCCCTGGTTACAACCGGATTTGCTGAGTGCCGCGATGACATCCGTTTCGAATTCGATGGGGTCCGGCTGCGAGTATCCCTCAACGCGCACGGGAACTCGAGCCTCGCCTTCAGAATGACGAACGATGATTTCGGTCGTCCCGTGTCCACGTGGAATGATCCGACCGGACGACGTCACAATTGCCACATTGGGGACGACGGATTCATACCGAGCCTGACGGGTCACATCGGCCCGCGTATTATCGGCAACTGTGAGTGAGACTAGCAATTGTGCCGAAGCGCGATGTCCCTGGATGACGACTTCAGCAGGCTCCACAGTAACACCCGCAAATGCAGGTGAGATCCAACCGATTGCCATCTGGCAAACGTTGACAAGGACAAGCGAGATCAATAAACGCATTCCGGTCTCCAGATTCACGCGAACAGCTTATGGCGTCGGCTTTTGGACTTCAATTTGAAGGTTGGGAAGATTGAAACTCTCTTCGTATTTTCCGACGAATCCGGCAGCTTCAACCCGGATACCGTGACGACCTGGATTGAGCTTGGGATCGACTTTGACATCGATCTCAACAAACGGCTGTCCCGCCGGGATCTCCACAATACTTGGAAAAGCAAATCCAAATTGAGGGCCGATTGTGAAACTGACGGCGCCATCAAACGTGGGGGCTCGATTGGCCACGATCTTGACTCGTGCGGTCCCACCCGGTGAGGTCGTCGGCAGCTCCGGTTCGTATGTCGGTTTGAAG
>CAIWEX010000839.1 GCA_903911795.1 uncultured Schlesneria sp. | reverse complement strand
TCGATTCCTGTTTCCTGAACTGGGAACGGCGGGATCGACAGATCACCAGATTGCCACGCGACTGGCACTGGCACTCTGGGATTCGCTTCCCGATGACCGACTGAGAAATCTTGCGGCTGGTGGTCAATTGAAAACCGCTGAACAGGTTCGATCGGAAGCAAGTCGGATGGTTGCCGATCCGCGAGCACGTACAAAGCTGCGCGAGTTCCTGTTGCAGTGGTTGAAGGTCGATCACTTCACCGACATCTCCAAGGATTCGCATCTGTACGCAGACTTCAAGCCTGCGATCGCTGCAGATCTGCGAACGTCTCTGGACCTGTTTCTCGACGAAATCATCGAAAGCCCCAATGCTGACTACCGACAATTACTGCAGTCCGACTCACTCTATTTGAACGGATCGCTGGCAGCGTTTTACGGGATAGATCTGCCTGCCGACGCGCTGTCGCCCGGTGAACCTGGTTTTCAAAAGATCACGCCGCGCCCAGGGGAACGTGCAGGTGTCCTGACGCATCCCTACCTGATGGCGGGTTTTTCATATACCGCCACCAGTTCACCGATTCATCGTGGCGTGTTTTTGGCGCGAAGCGTTCTCGGCCGAACATTGCGTCCACCGCCGGAGGCGGTCGCTCCGCTGGCTCCTGATCTGCATGCGAGTCTGACAACACGCGAACGCGTCATACTGCAGACCAAGCCGGAGTCGTGTCAGTCCTGTCACGCCATGATCAATCCACTCGGTTTCACGCTTGAGCACTTTGATGCCGTGGGACGCTTTCGTGACGTTGAGCAAGGTAAGCCGATTGATGCGACTGGAACGTATGTCACGCGAACTGGTCAACGGAAGTCGTTTGAAAACTTGCGACAACTCGCCGATTTCCTGGCAGAATCCGAGGAAACACACGGGGCATTTGTCGACCAGTTGTTTCACAATCTGATCAAGCAGCCTATCCGGGCTCATGGCTTACAAACGCCAGATGAATTACGAAATTCGTTCGCCAGCAGCCAGCTCAATATTCGCCAATTGATGGTTGAGATTGCGATTCGCGCTGCGTTGGCGAACCCCTTGGTTGGTTCGGGCGCTGACAAGTAGGGACGTCGACAAAGTAAGGACGTCCAAAATCAAAAAACGCCGGTTGGTCGGGACAGCCGGCGTCTTGATCGAGATATGTATGGACTGACTGCGTCAGCAAACTACTGTGCGTCTCGTATGGTTAGTAGCGTCCGCCGCCCCCACCGCCACCACCATATCCCCCGCCCCCTCCCCCATATCCTCCTCCGCCCCCACCTCCTCCGTATCCTCCGGAGCGTCGTGCACCGCCGCCTCCACCACCTCCGGGACGTTCTTCGCGAGGGCGGGCTTCATTGACGGTCAGGGTACGGCCCTGGAATGGAGCACCGTTCATTCCTTCGACCGCCGCATCGCCACCATCAGACATTTCGATGAATCCGAACCCGCGCGAACGACCGGTTTCGCGGTCAGTCACGACCTGTGCACGAGCCACAGTACCATACTGCGAAAATGCTTCTCGCAGATCATCTGCCGTCGTGTTATACGGCAGGTTTCCGACATAGAGATTCTTAACCATAATTACCCTTTGCGAACCAAGCTGGTTCTCTTCAAAGTCGTACGAATGTCATCATGCCCGAACGGGCGAAGGAAGAGGGGACTCATCGCAAACCTGGCCATCTCGACGTTCAATACATCTCCAGTCGCTTCCCTCCCGACAGGTAGCAACCAGCCTCGAAACCTCGACGCTGTCCTTCGATCTGGAATATCAAGACATTCTGGATCGAGTTTCGTTCGTCGTCTTCCTGCAATTCCGGCCCGCACCGGATTGCTGAAAATATTTGTAACCTGACGAAATCAAAATCGCCATACAAAAGATGGCTGATCTGTATGTTTTTTCAACAGGTCGTTCTGCGGTCAATTGACCGACAAGCAGTCCAATTTGAGGAGTCAACATGATGGAATTACACTCAGGAATTCGAGGCCAGCGTTAATGACAGTGATGCTGTCACACTTGAATGATGTGTGGAAATCAAACAGGCCGCAGTCGTCGCTATGTGCTGATTCAATCGGACTTGTCGTGTGAATTTGTATCCGCTGGTGAACGGATCACCAAACGTCAGTAAACGCTGACAAGTCGCAACCGAGTGTCAAATCGCCTACGGTTTTGATCGAATTCGAGCCGCGATTGCTCGTGCCATCAGGATGTCACCTGCTTCAACCACGTGGCAGCAGGTGTCGACATAAATCGCCTCGGGATGATCAGCAAAGACTTGTGTCAGATCGGTGAAGCGAATCCCTTGATTGGCGAGTCTCACCCCTTCCTCCTGCATCTTCGGGAAACAGGCTCGAACGGCTCTGCACGACTGAATCGACTCGTTCACAGCAACTGCCGCTTCTTCGGAGCTGATCGGCTTTGATCCCTGCACGTACTGATTGGGTTGCAGAAAGTGGTAATAGCGGATCCCCTGCGCGTCGCACAATTGATGCAGCGCGACCGAACAACGGCTCCAGATTCCGATACAGTGATCGTAGATCTGTTTGGTCGAGGCGAACGTCTCTGGCGGCCCGGAACCGCAATACGTTCGCTCGGTCTCCGTAAACTTTGTCATCTCGCTTAATTGCAGACTGATCGCCTGATTCGACCGCTGCTGACGAATCGCCCAGATCAGGTTTACCGTGGGTGAGTACTGCCAGGGTGATCGGCTGAACCACCGTGCATCGTCACGTTGCAATTGCCGCAGGTGAGCGACCACGCCTCCCATCTTCACGAATTCTGGGCTGGCTGTTCCGGCAATCAGTTTGCCCCAGTCTCGAGGAAAGGTGACGTTCACTCCGAACGGAACATTGTCGACCTCTGGCAATGTCGCTTCGTTGAAGCCGTCCAGATTGATCAGGATGTCAAATTCCGCCCCCAGGGCAATCATGTAGGTGATGATCATCAATTGCTGTGGCTGCTTGTAGCCGTTACTGGCCAGCCGCACGAACTGGAATTTTTTGCCCGCGAATTCAGGGCTTTTGGCAAGTTCTTCGGCGATGACATCGGTCGCATTCAACGAGAGTTGGCGTGCAACCGAGCCCCCCAGGATGCCGATGATCACCTGCTCAGGCGACCGCTTGTGAATTGGCGAGCCCTCATCAACGAAGCCGAATTCTGTCACGCGGAATTTGCCGTTAAAACGCCGTTCGTCGTCATTCCTCGGCTGCATCACCGCGCCGACGTAGGGGTGTAACACGCCGGGAGCCGTGAATTGGCCGCCGGGGTTATACGGGTCCTGATTTGCAGCCGTCTTGCGCTGCGCGGCCAACTGCCTCATTGAGCCTAGATTGAAAGGCATGACCATGTAGGCCGTCACTTCAATCGACAGCCAGACGCCAACGAGCATCAGCACATTGAACAGCCAACGTCTACGCCACCTCATTCGCCTGCTCGGAAGCGGAGTACTGCGCGAACCAACCTCCCCTGTAGGCGTCATGGCTACACTT
>CAIWEX010000838.1 GCA_903911795.1 uncultured Schlesneria sp. | reverse complement strand
GTTGCGGATGTTCGGCACCGACGCCGCGGCCGCGCTTCCGCAGTTGAGGAAAATGCTGACCTCCAAGGATGCGGCGATCAATGTTAGTGCCGCGTCAGCAATCACTTCGATTGCCATCCGAGAGACGTCGGATGTTGCCGCCGCCATTCCCGTCCTTATTGCCGGATTGTCCCAGGCGGATGGGATTGCCGGTGAAGCGGTTCATGGACTCGCCGCCGCCGGTCCTGCCGCCGTCGCTCCGCTGCAGGCGGTTTTGGGTGGATCAAATGTCAAAGTGAAGATTCGCGCTGCGGATGGATTGGCCGCGATCGGACCGGATGCCGCCAGCGCCGTAGAACCGTTGCTCGCGGCAGTCGGCTCGGACAACGATGACGTGAGTTGGCACGCAATGCGGGCGCTGGCCCGAATCGGGACCAATGCGAAGACCGTCGTGCCTGCGCTTGTGAAGAAGCTGCAAAGCGACAAGCCGACGGTACGGACTCACGCGGCGGACGCGCTGGGGGACTTTGGGATGGCAGCGGCCTCTGCCGTTCCCGACTTGGCCAAGGCCTTGAAGGACAAGGACGAATTCGTGCGACTGAACGCCGCCTCCGCACTCGGCAATATCGGTCCCGATGCCAAGTCGGAGGTCGCAGCGCTGGTTGCTGCTCTGGATGATGGCAACGGGTCGGTGACCGTCGCTGCCGCCGGTGCCCTCAGTCGCATCGGCAAGCCTGCCGTTCCTGCACTGATCGAAAAGCTCAAGGTCGTCCACTTCCAGCAACTGGCGGCCACCATGTTGGGCGAGATCGGACCTGATGCCGCAGAAGCGGTTCCCGCACTGATTGAACTCTTGAAATCGAAGGACGGAGAGACGTGGCGCGAAGCTGTGATTGCTCTGGGCAACATCGGTCCGGCCGCGCTGTCGGCGGTACCCGAGTTGATCAAGCTGATGGACGACAAGGATTTGCAGACCCGCAGCGCAGCCGCCTTCGCCCTCGGGAAACTCGGCTCGAAAGACGCTGCTGTTTCCCTGAAGAAATCGTTGGACGCCGCCGACCCGATGCTTCGACTGGCCAGTGTCTGGGCGCTGCTGCAACTCGATCCCGGTAACGACGACTATACGAAGATCGCCGTGCCGCGCTTGGCTTCCGCGCTGTCGAACGATCAGCCGCGCGTCCGCCGGGAAGCAGCGCTCACACTCGGTAAACTCGGCCCCGAAGCCTGCGGCGCCGTAAAGGAACTGCAGCAAGTCCTTCATGACGAGATTGCTGATGTTCGCATCGAGGCTATCGTAGCTCTCGGGGAAATCGGTGCTGCAAGTGAACCGGTTGTACCCGATCTGATCGCAGCGATCAGCTATGGTGACCCGGCAGAGCGCCAACACGGCTGCTATGCCTTGGGACGGATCGGCGCGGGGGCCAAGTCGGCCGTTCCAATATTGCATCGACTGTTGCAAAGTCGCGACCGTCACGAACAAGCGGTCGCCGCCTGGGCATTGGTCCACATCACCTCGGACGCAGAGACGATCAAGACGGTCATTCCGCTGATGACCCAGACGCTTCTGGAATCACCACGGTCCGAAGTCCGAATCGAAGTCGTCAAAACTTTAGGTGAAATCGGCTTGAGTTCAACCGCCGTTCGGGATGCGCTGAAGAAGACTGCGGCGCATGACTCTGACGTCTTGGTCCAACGGGCGGCTCAAGAGATTCTGGACAAGCTGCAGAAGTAGCGGGACGAGGTTCAAAACCTATCGCAGTCTCTCTGCGGTGGAATGCCGGTCAACAAATCGCGAATCACGAAGGGGTAGCCAAGATGCGGCAAGTCATAGTTATCATGTTGACGACTGTCTGTGTGATGTCGACCAGCGTTGCCTGCCAGGCGCGTTGGTACGCTGCGCCGCGCGTGGGATACAGGGGAGGTCATTGGCATGGAGCATACGGCGGATTCGGCACAGCCCAATCCAACGCAGGCCACGCGATTGCAGACATGACGCGTTCGCGCGGGATGTACAACCAAATGACATCGGCCGCGATGATCAACGTCGAGCAGGCACGCAGCGGATACATTGCAAATCAGAAGGAATGGACCGATCTTTATCTGATGAGGCAGCGCGTGGTGGACGCCCAGCATGCGCAACAAAAGGAAGAGGCGCGGGCTCGAAATGCCAAGTTGCGCGAAGAGCAAGCCAGCCACCCCTTGGACCAACCGCCGCGTTTGACGAGCAGCCAACTCGATCCGTCAACTGGCAAGATAACCTGGCCAGCGGCTTTGATGCGCGACTCATTTGTCGATCATCGCAAGCAAATCGAGGCACTCTTCATTTCTCGGGCACATACGGGAACGACGTCGGAGATGTCCAGTACGATCTACAAAAAGGTGCGCGAAATGCAGGACGAGCTCCGCAAGCACATCCGCGAAATCGTAACGCATGAATACATGGACGCGCGCAAGTTCCTCGACCGCGTGGCCCTCGAAGGCCGGTTACCGGTTGTTTGATCGGCCACAGCATCGTGAGATCATCGTCGGTTCATCTCGATGGAAGGCAGGCCCGCCTCAAGCCGCCTCAAACGCCGGACTGTAGCTGTAACGATCTATATTCTGTAGGATCGATACCCATGAAAATCACGGGTCCGCAGGCCTCCTGTTACGATTTAACTCTCTCTCAGGTGACGTGGCCTGGTTCAATCGTTGTGCAGTCAGCTTTTGCAAAAGATGAGTCACATGTTGAAACCACTGCTGGTTGTAATGACAGTTGTCTGCCTGTCTTGTGATG
>CAIWEX010000837.1 GCA_903911795.1 uncultured Schlesneria sp. | reverse complement strand
GGAATTCTCGGCGAGATCTCCAAGCCGGGTGTCTATCGCCTTGATCCCACTTCTCTGAATCTTCCTGCGATCATCCGTCGCTCTGGTGGATTGACTGAAGATGCGTCGGGCTCGATCCGTGTTATCCGCCAGGATCGCATTGTCGAAAGTCTGTACTACTCTCCGCAATCACACGTGTCACTGCTCGCAGGCGACCTGCTGGTTGTCGAATCCAAGCGGGCACAGGCTGCCATCAGCAAGCTGTATGATGCCGATCCCAAAGTAAGATCTGAATTTGTCCGGGAAGCTCAGGCCGCCTTTCGTCCCGATCCAGCCGGCGTGCAAGTGGCCTTTGTCAATGTTCTCGATCGACCGGTCGTCGTCAAAATCAAGCACGAAAACGCTCAAATAGGCAAGGTCGTGCGGATGCTCGATCAACCGCTGGAACTGGCACAGGCCGTGCGAGTCATCGGCCCAGAAAGGCTGCTTTCGCAATCAGCCGCACCGCAACCGATTGACACGGCTCTGGCGGACGGAACCGTGTTGTACTTTCCACGAAACTCTGTGAATCGAAACAAGCTTCCTGCGTTCCCGGTTCCCTATGATTCTGAGATCGCGACAGGTGCTGTTCCCTCGCTGATTGGTGGTCCCTCCGGCCAATCACCAGAACTGCGCAATGTCGGACAATTGCCCCCCATGATGGCCCGCAACGGCAATGAGCCGATTTACCAGCCAAACCCGCCATCGTCCACGTACGAACAAGCTACGCTGCCGAATCCAGCCCCTGCGGCGATTCAACAGCCCGGTATGATTCAACCTCCTGCTGCCGAAAAGCTGGAGATCCCGCCGCCAAGTGCACCGATTGTCAGCACTCCACCGCGGATCGCCACCATTCCGTTTAACGGACAGCCTCGAATCACGTCGTCGTCGAGTATCGATACGCAGCCTGATTCGGAACCGCGTGCACAAGCGGATTCGTCGCGTGCGACAAAACCCAAGGCCCGTGAACCGCAAATCAAAATCAACGAAGAACCACTCGATGCCATCGACGATGAGATCATTGAAGCACCAAAAGGTTCATCCTTCTCGTTCGGCCAAATGTTCGGCATCGTTGCCTGTATCGGGTTGCTCGTTGGTGTCGCAATCCTGACGCGACGTTATTTTGAAGAGCAGGTTGCCTCGGCTCCAAACCTCGATTCTCAGATTTCCTCAGCATTAAAACAGCAGGCTGCGATGACTGCAGCAGAGCCGTTGATGGAATCGAACCAGGCACAGCAGGCGTCGACTGCCGAAATTCCGGCTGCCAGCCAGCCCGTAGCGTCGATCGCTGAGTCAGAAAATCAGAAAATCGAAGTTCCTGTCGCTCAATGGATCGACAGGCTTCTCGCTAACCAGATTCCGATTGAAGAAGAAGCTCCCGTGTTCCCAGAGCAAATGGTGCTCCAGGGCCGGATCGTTCCACCTCCTGTCTTCCGTGTCGACGTGGCCGAAGCAAAAGCGGTACAGGGACCACACTTCGCCGTCAGCCAGAAGTCCGGTATTTCGGAACCAGCGGCAATCCAACAGGAAACCGAGCAAGTGATCGATGAGTTCGATTCGGCTCATCGGCCTGGTCCGGCGAAGCCACACTTTATGCGTCGACGTCCCGGTGAGAACACAGTGGCGGCAGCGGCGGGTAAAACTTCTCGGACTGCTGCACAACCCGATCTCAAGCACAGCGACACCCCCGTGACTGACGCACTTCGCCAACTTCAGGGAGGTCAACCGTGAGTGTCGGACTGGACCTCGGAACCACCGAGTTTCGATCACTGCGTGATTCTGGACAGAGCTTGATTGCTCGTCGCTGCCGGACGTCATATCTCGTTGTCCGAGATACACCGGGACATCGACGACTCTTAGCGAGTACTCAGGCCCGCCATGGAACCTGTGGCGACGACCTGGTGATCTTCGGCGACGATGCAAGCGAATGTGCATCGATGCTTGATCTGGCAGTCGTTCCCTTGTTGCGTGACGGTCGGTTGCCGCAAGGTGATCCAGTCGCCCGTCAGATTCTTGCATTAATGGTGGAGGCCATTCTGCCTGCTGCGGAATCCGGTACTCCCATTTGTTGCTTGACTGTCCCAGGCGGCTACGGTTTGGATGCAGATAGCCAATCGCTGGATGTCCGCTTCCTGAAACAACTCGTCGCACTGCGCGGTTACACGCCTCAGGTGATCTCGTCGGGCATGGCAATGGTCCTGGCGGAATTAGCGAGCTCGTCTTTTTCAGGCTTGGGAATCAGCCTGGGAGCGATGAACTGCGAATTCAGCGTTGTGCACTGCGGCCGCGAACTGGCACGCTGCACAATTGCGGGGCGCTTGGGCGAGATCTGCGACGAATTTCTATCGAGCCAGAACAGTTCGCGGGCTGCGGAAAACAGCGACTTGCTGCGAGCCTCATGGGACCGCAACTGCACGCGGATTCTGACGGGAATCCTGACCGAAGCCCGTGAGTCTTTAATCTCCGAAGGCTCCATCCGACTGATTCAACAACCGATGAGCATCGCCTGCGCCGGCGGTATCACTCAATCCGAAGGGTTCGAGCAACTCTTCCAGAAAGCCTGGGGACAAGCAGGCTGGCCCGTCCGAATCGGACAGACCCGAGTCGCCGCCAACCCTGGGTTTGCATTCGCTCGCGGCGGCTTGATCAAGGCGATTCTCGAAGGCCAGGCCACCCCCGAAAGGCGTGCTGCGTGACGATCTCATCGGGATGAGGGCATTCCCTTGGGACTGTTCTGATGTGCGAATAACGGACCAGTGTCATCTGTTGCGGTGACGTTAATCCCTTCCATCATCGCGGATCCGCGCGATGGCGAAGCATCCATTCGTAGAGTTCTGGATTCGCGTACGTTTCTGTCCAACTGTCATGACCGACCCCAGTCATCAGAGTCCACTTCACATCGGCTCCTCTGGCTCGCAGTGAATCGACCATTCCCAACAGATTCGGCGCGACACGATCATGATCGCCGACGATGACCCAGACTGGCAGTCGTGACGCTGGTTCAGCCATCCAGGGGTCGCCGTGACCGCAGATTGTGACTGCCGTCGCAAATCGCTCCGGTGCTGTTGCAATCAATGACCATGTTCCTGAGCCACCCATGCTCAGGCCTGTGATGTGAACTTGCCGTGGATCGATCGCATATCGCGACTCCAGGTCCGTCAGCAGATGCAGCAGCGTTTTTGCGTTCCACCGCTCTTCGGCCGGGCATTGCGGTGAAACAACGATCATCGGAAGTTCTCTCCCTAGACCAATCAGTTTCGGGGGTCCATGCTTCTTCACCAAAGAAATCTCGGTTCCACGCTCGCCTGAACCGTGCAAAAAGATCAGCAGCGGCAATTTCTCTGACGGCTGATAGTTCTTCGGCAGGTAGATCAGGTAGCCTAGTTTTTCCCCAGGACTCTTTCCTGTGAACATCTGTGCAACCTGCTGACCGGGTTTCGGTTCCTCGCCTAAGACTCCTGTCGTTCCCAACGAAATCAGACTAAAAAACAAAAGCATTGCAAGTCGCATTGTGGAAATTCCTTCCGTCCCGATGAGTACATGCTGGCGAGGCCCTGATTGCTGGAATGATACGGTTGGGAAGGTCGGTTTTGAACTCCGTCCGCAGGAACGCGACGGTGTCTCTGCCATCTGCAAGTTGTGCGGCCTGATCTTCTCATGCGAATCTTCGGAATGCGTGACGCCGCTGTTTGCACGCGGTATTGTTGCGAAGTCTCCCTTAAAGCTGCGGTGGACAGACGACAATATCAAAAATCCTTGGGCAGGAGTCCCTCATGCGTTCTTCGTTTCGTACGGAATCCGTCATTCGATCCATCGTCATGGCGACGCTTGTCTTTCTCGTGACGCTTGCCGAAGTTCACGTACAGGCCCAGGGGATTGAGCACGTCAAAGCGAATTACACAAAGTATGAGTATCGAATTCCGATGCGTGACGGAAAACGATTGTTCACCTCCGTCTATGTTCCGAAGGATTCGAGTCGGACGTACCCCTTTCTGATGACTCGAACCCCCTACAACGTGAAGCCGTATGGCGTTGACCAATATCGAAGCGATCTGGGGCCTTCTCCACTGTTTGGCAAGGCTGGGTACATCTTCGTTTATCAGGATGTTCGAGGGAGGTGGATGTCCGAGGGCGAGTTCGTCAATATGCGCCCTCACCTCGCCCAGAAGACTCCGCAGCAGATTGACGAGAGCACGGACACTTACGACACGATCGACTGGCTGATCAAGCAGATTCCCAATCACAATGGCAAAGTCGGCATGACGGGGATCTCGTATCCTGGTTTTTACACCAGCGCGGGAATGATTGATGCGCACCCGGCACTTGCCGCATGTTCACCGCAGGCCCCGATCGTCGACTGGTTCGTGGGGGATGACTGGCACCATAACGGTGCCCTGCAATTGCCACATGCCTTCAATTTCATGGCGACATTCGGCCGCCCTCGCCCCGAACCAACGAAGAAGTTTGATTACAAATTCGATCACGATACCCCTGACGGATATGAATTCTTCCTGCAGATGGGGCCGCTGCCGAATGCGGACGCTCTCTATTACAAGGGGGATGTCGCATTCTGGAATGAGGTGATGAAGCATGGGAATTACGATGAATTCTGGAAGGAACGGAATCTGCGACCTCATCTGAAACAGATTCGCCCGGCAGTCATGACTGTCGGGGGATGGTTTGACGCCGAGAATTTGTTCGGTGCTCTTGAGACCTACAAGGCGATCGAAGCTGGCAGTCCCAACGGTACTAATATCCTTGTGATGGGACCGTGGGTTCACGGAGGATGGTCTCGAGGTGATGGCGAAACACTGGGACATGTGACATTCAACTCGAAGACGGCGGCGTTCTATCGGGAGCAGATTGAGTTTCCGTTTTTTGAATTTCATCTGAAGGGCGAAGGCAAGCAGACTCACCCCGAGGCCTGGGTTTTTGAAACTGGAACCAATGTCTGGAAGAAGTACGACGCGTGGCCTCCAAAGAATGTGGTTGCACAGACGCTTTACTTCCATTCAGGGGGCAAGCTGGACAACGAGATCCCACAGGAATCCGGTTCCACATCTGCCTATGACGAGTATCCAAGCGATCCGGCAAAGCCGGTTCCGTATCTGGACAAAATCAACATCGGCATGGCCCCGGAATATATGACGGCCGATCAACGACATGCCGCACGCCGACCGGATGTCGTGGTCTATCAAAGTGAGCCGCTCGAAGTTGATACGACACTCGCTGGTCCACTCGAAGTCAAATTGTATGTATCAACATCCGGAACGGATTCTGACTGGGTGGTGAAGTTGATTGATGTTTATCCCAATGACTATCCGGATCCCAAAGAGAATCCCGGTGGAGTTCGGATGGGAGGCTATCAGCAATTGATTCGCGGTGACGTCTTTCGTGGAAAATACCGAAAGAGCTTTGAAAGGCCGGAACCATTTGTGCCAAACCAGCCAGATCTGGTCAAGTTCACGATTCCAGATGTTTGTCATGCCTTTCGACCTGGCCATCGGATCATGATCCAGGTGCAAAGCAGTTGGTTCCCATTGATCGATCGCAATCCGCAGACATTCGTGGATATCTACACTGCCAAACCAGCCGATTTCCAGAAGGCGACACAACGCATTTATCACTCAGCTACGATGCCGTCACAGATGACAGTCCGTATTCAGAAGCCCACGTCAGTGCCGGCTGTTCCTGTGAAATAATGTAATTCCTCGGAGGAATTGGATACGATAAGGGCAGCTCCCATAGTCGTGGTTTGCACCCCGAACCAACGCCGCAGTTTCTGCGTTCACAGGCAGAATCAGAAGTTTTTATCAGCGTGGACGAGGGCTGATTCATCAATTCCAGACATAACCAGTCTTGCTCGTCACTACTCAAAATTGGCCTTTGTAGCTTAATACGCCATATGGTTAATATCCTCGTGCCGTTGTCGCGCCTTCTCAGCGGAGATTCCCGGAGATTCCCATCGTGTGCCATGACAATTTGAATTCTGTTGTCCACTTACTCACGTCGATGTTGCAGCGCAGAGCTTGTGTGGCAAGCAGATCAAAGTGGTTTACGAAGCGGGCGAGATGGCTGCTCGTAATGGCGATGATTGTTGTGAATTCGCGATTCTGGTCACCTCCAGAATGTGCTGCCCAGGTGCCGCAGAAATCGGAACAAGGAGGGATGCCAAAGGGCTATGAAAAAGTCGTCGCGGTATCGCTCGACGGAACAGTGACTCGGACGGACACACTCGGATCATTGTTGCGTGAGTTGGCGCGGCAGGGATTGTTGATCTCGGCTGAAGAGGAATTGGGCCTGCCAACACTGGATCGTACCATTGGTGAGTTGACCCCGACGGGGAACGCCGCCCCCGGCCCGTTTCAGGTCACAATCGTCGGTTTCATGAAATCCGGGAGCAAGGCTTCGGACCCGTTCGCCGTGGTTCCGTACGATTTCACCGTCACGATCAGTCGACGGGAACTGAGCGGTCAACCACTCACGTGGACGTCACCGCAAATGCCCGTTCCCGATCAGAACTGGTATGAACCACTGGTCGAGCAGGTAGAAGCAATGTCGCGTGGAGCCTTTGTGGAGGTGCTGCAAAAGGGGGGCTTTCAGAAGTCCAATCGCAAGTCAGCATCTGGGGCCCGTCCGGGAGCCAAGCCAGAAAACCGGTTGGATGTTGTCAGCCAGTTCGCTCTGACCCGCTACCTGCATGCGCAGATTGCAACTGATGGTGAAAGTCCAGAGGCCCTGGCGGGACTGGCCAAAAGTTACAGCAACCTCGGCAGTCTGACTGACTTTCATTGGAGTCCCGCTTCGAAGGGATTTAAAGCGCGGGGGCTGCTGTATGCTCAGCGGTTGGTGTCAAAATACGGACCGACGCCATTTTCGCTCGCTCATCGGGCGTATGCTCGCGCACTGGCGGGACGGCATGCTGCGGCACTAGACGCGGTGGCGGCGGCGCGAGTGGCCAAGGGTGATGCCGCGCCAAGTTGGCTCGACTTGATTCAGGCCTATTGCGAGTTCAAGCCGACGTCTCTGGAGCAAGTGAAGGGAAGCGATCAGGAACTGGCCCTGTATCTGCGATCCGGGTTAGTCGATCTCGAGAATGAAAAGGTTCGGTCGCTGGACGTTCTTCAGAAGTTTCTGACGACGAATCCCGCCTGCAGTCGCGCCGCTGACATGCTCGCCGACATGCCTGCACTGGGAGTGATGCGAGGTGTGACCGAGGTTGGCTTCAACGAAATGTGGCCTCATCTCTATCAAAGATCTGCGGCGATCCCCGATTTGCCGGCGGCCGCCAAAAAAGTTGCTGAAACTGCCAAGGGTCGCAAAATGGATCCTCGCACCGAAAACTCCAGACGCAAAGAACTGATCGTGGCTTTGCAGTCCGTCAGCGGAATCAAAGATCACGCAGGGCCATCGTGGGTGGTACTGGCGGATCTGTTGCGAGACATCTCATTTGCTCAGGCGTACCGGATACTGCACGTTGAAGTGGACGCGCTGGGTGTCAATGCTGATGGAACGATTCAGCGATTGAAGCCGCTGGTGCAAGGGCATCCTTTTGAAAAGTTTCTCGAAGGATTCAGCAGTGATAAGCGAGCGGCGGCAACGGCACTCGGAAGTCTCGGAACCGCGATCGACAAGAACTTGCTCGAACCAGCCGCGATCCCGTTGACGATTGAAATGTACGAGCGGCTGGATTCCCGCGAAGGGGACAAAGTCGCGTTCAAGATCATTACCAACACAGACCAGATCTACGAAGATGCGATTCGCGCCCAGACCTCACTCGTCTCGCTACCAGATAAAGGAAATCTGTTTCGAATCAGCCCTCATTCGCCGAAGGCTATTGCCAATGAAATTAAGCGCAACCCGAATTTGCCACTGGCAGAGTGGGAAGAAAAATACGGGGGAAACGTCGTTGTCCTGATGGCGTTATTTCGCAGGTACGAGGCGGATCAGCGCAGTTCCGATGCCCTGCGGTGCCTGCAAAAAGCTGTCGACATCTCTCCTTCGTGCTCAACATATCTGGAATTGTCCAAGCTACACGTCGCACTCGGGCAGCGCGATCTGTGGCAGGCCGATCTGGAAAAGGCTTTGAAGCTGCCGAGTCTCGGGTTAGACCATGCACATATCCATTCAGAATTGGCCGACTGGTTGATGAGGCAGGGGAAGTGGAAGCAGGCGAAATCACATGCGTTGGAAGCTGCTGAATCATTCTCGGCATTCGGTTTGTTGTCCGCATCGCATTATTCGGAAGGGATCGAAAACTGGGTCGACGCGGAAAGATATCAGCAACTCGTTTCGACACGGTACGAGAACCTCGCCGATAACTGGTATCTCTGGTGCGTGCGGACAGGCCGGGGCAAAAGTAAGGAAGCTCGAACGCTGGCGGAAAGACATTGGAGATCGCTGGTTCAACCACTCGACTCCGGCAAGAAGTGGCGGCTTGCGACGGCGCATCTGTTGAATGGGAAGCGGGACGAGGCGATAGCGCTGCTGCGAGAATTGCTCAGAGACGATCATGACGGGGCGGCGGGGATCTATGCCGCCGTCCTCGCGGACGAGGCAGGGGCGAATGCCGTGCGCGACGAATTGTTTCGCGAACTCGAGACAATTCTGCCATCCAACAATCCGGTTCTCGACCTGGCGAGCTGCTTTCAGAGTCTGTTGACTGGAAAGGAACAGGGGCGTTGGGATCCACTCGTCTTCGAACTGCTGGCCTACAATTCCCATGAAGACAGTGTCCCCTATCTTTATCTGGCAGCAGGTCAGTTTCTCGGGAAGCATGGACAGAAAGAGGTTTCGAAAGAGTATCTGCAGACCGCAGCGACACCGTTTCGGGTGGAAAGTGTCGCGGCCGTGGTGGCGGCAGATCTTTTGCGCAAACAAAAAGTGACCGTAGGCAAAGCGCGAACCAGCAATCTGCCCGACGCTCTGGCGCCGCTCGCCGAACAGGTCGCAAACGCGAGACTCGCGCAGAAGAGAGGGGTGTACGACGAGGCCGTTGCTTCGTTGACGAAGGTTCTGAAAACCCGCGGAGATTTTCTGCCAGCCCTGGCGATTCGTGCCAGCGTTTATCAATCGCAGAAAAAGTTTGCAGAAGCGATCGCAGATCTGGAAATGATGGTGAGCAAGTCGCCCAATTCGTATCACGGATATACACGCTTGGCGAAATTGCTGGCGACCTGCGAAAAGAGCGAGCTTCGCAATGGTCCGAAGGCGCTGGAGAATGCCAAACGAGGTTCGGATTTGCGTCCGTTTCAAACCAGGGATTCGGTCTCAACGCTCGCCATGGCTCACGCCGAGTGCGGTCAATTCGATAAGGCGATCGAACTGGAAAAGCGGGCGGCAACAATGGCGGGAGAGGACAGTGCCAGCCGAGAGCGGTTGGCTTCATACCTCGCGAACAAGCCGTATCGACCGAGGCCAAAGACCGTTTCGACAGGTGGTCACGGGGAACCTGGATTGGTCAGATCCTGGCAGGGGAACCTGGGAAGAAGTCAATTCGGGGTGTTTTCTCAGGATGGCCAGCGCGTGGTTTTTGGTGCTGGCAATGACATCATCGTCGCCGATGCTCTGTCCGGGGCCAACGCGGTAAAACTTTCCGGGCACACCAAGGGAGTCTGGATGGCTCGGTTTTCTGATGACGGACAACGCATTGTTTCCGCCAGTCACGATGCGACGATTCGCCTCTGGGACCCTTCAACTCAGAAGCAGATCTCTGAAATCGGCCTCAAGAACGTTGAACCGGGGACTCTGCTTTCGGCCGCAAAAGATGGAACACAGATCGCGTACTCAGGTCGCGGCGATCTCGATCTGGCTGTGATGAATGGCGTCACCAAAGCCGAAGTACGACGAATTGTATTGACGGAGAAAGAGGTCTGGTGGCGCTCGATTACACCTGATTGCGCCTGGGGCCTGTCAAACGGAATCCGCAACGAATCCAAAGTGTGGAATCTGGCAACGGGCGCATCGTTCGAACTGAACAATGGCCATCACAATTATTGCGGACAGTTCACTCATGACGGACAACGGGTGCTCCTGGCAGGTGCCTTTACGTGGGACTTCTGGGATCTGCAGCGCAAAGCCAAGGTTAAAGAAGGGAAGGTTACCGGGGGACACATCTACGCCGTAGCAACCTCACCGAACGGTGGTCGCTTCATGACAGGTCTGGCAGATAACTCGATCTGGCTGTGGGAGGAATCAGCCTCAAAAGAACTGCTGATCTTTCGAGGCCACGAAAAGCCGGTCGCGGCGATTTCGATGTCACCGGATGACCGCTTGGCGATTTCACAAGACCATGCCGGAGTCATCAATCTCTGGCGACTGCCGGCGATTCCCAGATCGCGAGAAGAATTACCGTAGTTCGAGCCGCTGCGAGCGTGACTCGAAAATCACTTGGCGCTGGGAATCTTTTCCAGCAGCACCATATTGCCGGTCGCGTTGTACTCGATCTTCGACATGAAGGATCGCATCAGCATGATGCCTCGTCCGCAGGGGCGTTCGAGGTTTTCTTCTTCTGTCGGATCGGGAACGTCTTCAAGACAGAACCCCGGCCCCTGATCTTCGATTTCAATTCGAAAGAGATCATCGGCGATGGTGCAATTCACACGGACGGTCTTGTCTGGCGAAAATCCATTGCCATGCTTGATAGCGTTTACAATCGCCTCGTCCAACGCGAGGCGAATGCCGAACGCATCTTTCATGGAAAAGGATTCCAGCGACTCGATCCGACCCATGACGCGCTCAAGGAGCTCCTGTCCGGCTTCGGTCGAGCTGGGAATCACAACTTCGAATTGATCGTGAACCGCCATGGTGTCTGGACGAGACCGATAAGAAGGTTGAAGAGTCGAGCGGGCTCTCGCACACGAGAGCCACGGAACTCATCGCAAATCACCGGCGATCAGATACCGTCCAGGGCTTCGTCCTGGGTGGATTTGATGTCGAAGATCTTGTTAAGACGAGTGATTTCGAAAACTTCGTAAATTTCTGGTCGAATACAGCACAAACGCAGTTTGGCCTTGGCTGTCTTAACCTTCTTGTCCATCGTGATCAGCTTGCCGAGTGCAGCACTGGACAAGTATTCAACGATGCTGAAGTCGAGAACAATCTTCTTGCGGCCGTCTTCGTCGACGAGCGCAAACAGTTGATTCCCGATGTTTTGGATGTTCGTTTCGTCGAGGATTTTCTTGTCGACGAACCTGGCGACAGTGACGCCACCAATCTCTTCGATATCCAGCCGACGTTGTCCAGTTGACATGTGTTCTTTCCCGTACATGGGACTGGCCTGGCCCAGCCAGCCACCCCCTGCTCTAAGTGTCACCCACAGTCCAGATTCCGACAGGTGACCAACTGAAATGAGGACTGTTTGTCGGACAAAATTTCAGCCCGACCACAGGCATCATGCTGATGATGAGAATCGATGTCAAGCGATGAAATGTCACTGATCAGTGGCATTTTCCCGGCAAGAAACGATTCCTCATGGTACGAGCCACCAGGAAATTGAAAAAAAACAGAAAATCTTTGGTATCCGGCTGTCCGGTTGCTGCAGGAACCCTGATGAACTGAGTGGAAGGGACCATTTCAACGGAAGTTATGACCTGGGACGGGATTTGACAAGAAATATTGTTGAACGCATCTACACTTTGATAGGCTGAAGGGGATGGCTTAACGAAAGAGACCTTCGATCGGTGGGGTCGGAATCTGTGCCGAAAGCCAATTTTCTTTGTTAAGGACTACCGCAGTGCCGGACGGGGCTCAATTCCGTGAGCTCATTCGCCGCGTTCGCAACCGCGACCAGGAGGCCGCACGCGAACTGGCGACACGCTACGAAAACGCGATACGACGGGTGGTTCGAATTCACCTGCGTGACGTTCGCATGCGCCAAGTTCTGGATTCAATGGATATTTGCCAGTCGGTGCTGGCCAGTTTTTTTGTGCGGACGGCGCTTGGTCAGTATGAACTCGATTCGCCAGACCAGTTGATACATCTGCTGACGGCGATTACTCGCAATAAATTACGCAATCAGGTGAGCCGCATGCAGGCTCAACGGCGGGATATTCGCAAAGGAGTTGCGATTGATGATGACGACGCAGGGATCGTTGTGGCCGACCGGGCCTCAGACCCCAGTGAACAAGCGTCAGCACGTGAAATCCTGCAAAAAGTCTGCGAACGGTTGGACAATTCAGAACGTTATCTGGCGGAGCAGCGATCGATCGGCCGAACCTGGCCGGAACTGGCGGAAGAACTGGGGGCAACCGACGTTGCCCTGCGGAAAAAACTGACTCGGGCTCTGGATCGAGTCATGGCGGAACTGGGATTGGACGAAAGCGATGCCTGAATCGGCACAACAAATTCTCGATTCGATCCTTGATCGTCAGCGTCAATCGCTGATCGATGGCGAGCGTCCTTCCGTTGAATCGCTGCTTGCCGGGTCGCCTCTGGAGACCGATCGCGAAGCTCTGTTGGACCTTGTCTACAACGAAGTTGTCGTTCTGGAAGATCTGGGCGAATCCCCGGACTTCGATGACTACCTGGCCCGGTTTCCGCTTCTGGCGCAGGACCTGAAGGTCCATTTCGAAATACACCGGGCGGTCAATGGAAGCCTGCTGGAAGTCACGGGTTCCCCCGGTGGATACGATACATGGCCGGTCGATGAAGTCGATGTCCCATTTTCTCCGGGAATGCGATTTGGTGACTATGACATCGTCGAGCAGATCGGTCATGGCGGCATGGGAATCGTCTACCGCGCTCATGACAGCCGACTGCATCGCGACGTCGCCCTCAAGATGTTCCAGCCAAATCGGCAACCGACTCCGCGAGAATCGCAGCGGTTTCAGGTTGAAGCCGAAGCGATGGCTCGACTGGCTCATCCGAATATCATTCCGATCTTCGAAATTGGCAAGGCTGATGGACGTCCCTATCTGGCACTGGAACTGGCGGAACGCGGGACGCTCGCTCAGCATTTGCAGTTGGCTGTCTATGCCCCCAAGGCGGCGGCATCGCTGCTCGAATCCCTGGCCCGAGCCGTTCACCATGCTCACGAACACCACGTTGTCCACCGCGATTTGAAGCCTGCCAATGTCCTGTTCGCCAGTGATGGAACACCGAAGCTGACCGACTTTGGTCTGGCCAAAGTGATGGAAGAGGATTTTCATACGTCACGCGATGCGACGCGCAGCGGCGAGTCCGTCGGTACTCCGCGGTATATGTCACCCGAACAGGCATCGGGTGAATCGGAACTTATCGGCCCGGCAACGGATATCTACTCACTGGGAACGTTGCTGTACGAATGCCTGACGGGACAGGTTCCGTTCGTCTCCACCAGTGTTCTGGAAACCTTACAACGCATCCGGCACGACGATCCGGTGTCGCCACGTCGCCTGCAGCGGGGAATTCCCCGGGATCTCGAAACGATCTGCTTGCGATGTCTGGAAAAAGATCCTCAGCGTCGGTATCCGAGCGCGTTGGCACTGGCCGAGGATTTGCGTCGTTTTCGCTGTGGCGAGCCGATTCATGCCCGGCCCATTTCCATCTGGGAACGTGGCTGGAAGTGGTCGCGACGTCGCCCGGCTCATGCGACACTGGCTGCCGTCTGCCTGCTGGCATCGCTTTCCGCCCTGGCCGTTGTGACGATTGGAAAGCAGGCGGAATCGAAGCGGATTGAACGCTTGCGTGTCGATGTGACGGGATTGGTGAATGAGGGTCAGGCCTTCATGGAACAGGGGGAGGCCGATGTCGCCTCGGGCCGATTTCAGGAAGCCTGGATGATCGTCAATCGGGAACCGGCTCTTGCCGATTTTCGACTGGGAATCGGGGGGTGGCTGGACCATAGTCATCGTGCCGTGAACCAGCGGCAGTGGCAACAGAGATTACCGCCGCTCATGTTCGACGAACGGCGCGATCTGGCGTTCCTCGAAAGTTTGCTGCTTGATCCAAAGCCCGAGGATGCGCTGGCGTCGGCAAAGGCATCCATTCACGCCGCACTCGAGCTGACGATTCAAGACGACCCGGCCTGGCGGAATGAGCGAGAGCGATTGATTCTCGTTGAGGCTGACCTGATTGCACATGAGAAAAATGCCGCTGCCGCTCTGGCCAGACTCGATGCCGCAAATGGTTTGAGTTCACACGCATTTCATCAGTGCCGGGCAAAGCTGCTTGACGATTTGGGGCAGGCTGACGAAGCGAGTCGGGCGAGGGAACTGGCGGCGACTTTTCCGATCGATAAGTCGTTCGCATTGATGCTCAACGGGATGCGGCGAATCCGGGCCGCGGATTTTGAGCACGCATTGAACGACTTTGAAGAAGTGCTGAATTTTGAGCCCGAATACTATCTTGCCCGCCTGTTTCATTCGATCTGCTTTTTGAAGCTGAAGCGACCCGGCGAAGCAGAAGTGGGGCTGACGGCCTGCATCGCTCAACGGCCTCGTGTTTACTGGAACCACTTCTTCCGGAGCCAT
>CAIWEX010000836.1 GCA_903911795.1 uncultured Schlesneria sp. | reverse complement strand
CGGCCCGGCAAAGTATGTTCTCGTCAAGGTAATGCAAGGAAACACCAACCCCGGATCAGTTCCTGCGGCCGGTGCCCAACGTGTCGAGGTCGATCAGATCACGGGCGAATGGGGAGACGTTGACGTCAGCGGAGTCGACCCGTCATCGGCAGCGACGGACTATACTCTGGCCGTCTGGGCTGCCTGGCACGATGATGCATTTACATTCACTTCGCAACTTTTCCATCCGAAATTTGGCTACTACACCGACTGTACTTATCGGTCCGGATTTATGAAGAAGCCTGCTCAGCCCTGTTCGGCTACATGGGATGTGCTTCCAGCAGAATGGCACTTGTCAACACGTGGGTTTCATGGCAATCCCCTGAGCGCACTGAATGGCCGCTGGACGCTGTGTCTGGTCAGTTCGGCGACGACGAGTGTGCTCTACTGTAACGGCGGAAACATTACTCACACTCCGCGGGTTCAGTTGCGTTGCCACAGTCCGCACGCAGAGCAATGGGAACTGTCGCTGGAATACGGATCGATCCGTGTGGACTATCGCTGCTCTGCCAGCCAGTTTGCTACGCTCGGTCAAAATGTCTTCTGCCATCCGATCACGAAGGGTGTCAGCGAAGACATGGGAATTCCCGCGACAATCACCGTGGCGCCAGTTTAAGTAAGGGCCGAGATGACTTTTCCGGAATGCCGGCATGGTTTTGGTTTGGCAACTGCAGCTCAAAGGGAGTGCCAGTCACCCAAGCTTGTCGGATTGAAAATTGTTTCGCCGACGCAATGCGAACGCTGTTACTGCCGGGATCACGAGTCGCCGGTGCGCGACGGGGTTCCGCTACATTTGCTACCCTGCGCACACCTGGGGGCTTCGATCGGCCATGCCGGGGCTCAGACATTTTCCTGCGGCCATCCCAGCCACGCGCTGACGACATTGGCTGATTGTCGGTATTGCTCGGATTATTTGTATCCGTTGATCACCCCGAATATGCCCGTCGAGATGGTCTGCAAATTGATCTCACTGGCGCCTCGGACGCAGCCGAACGAATGGTGGAGTTGGGAGAATGTGCAAGCCGCGCATCGACGGATTGCGGATCAGGCGATCGAACAGACGCCAGCATGGCCGGCACGATTTCGCGGTCGAGGTATCGTGGTTGTCGGTGGTGGAAAATACTTCGTATCCGCGTACGTCACGATCCGTGTGTTGCGACAACTGGGTTGTCAGTTGCCGATCGAGTTGTGGCATCTTGAAGGCGAAATCGACGAATCGATGCGGCAAGTCATCGAGCCACTCGGCGTGCGTTGCATCGACGCCGATGCGTTCGTTCGTAACGAGCGGTTCCGGTTCATTCCAGGTCACTGGTGGCGCGGATGGCAGTTGAAAGCGGTTGCTCTGCGGAACTGCTCGTTTCGAGAAGTGCTGCTGCTGGATGCTGACAGTTATCCGGTACGAAACCCCGAATTTCTGTTCGAGTGGAAGAAGTATCGCGAATGGGGAGCCGTATTCTGGCCCGATCTCGCTCTCAACACCAGCATCAGTCCGGCTCATGCCTGGGAGATATTTGGAGTCAGTCCCATCGAAGAGCTGCCAACCGAGTCCGGCCAGATCCTCGTCAATAAAGAGCTTTGCTGGCGCGAGTTGAATCTGGCACTGCACTACAACGCTCATGCCGATTTTGTCTATCACATTCTGTATGGTGACAAAGACACATTCCCGGTGGCCTGGCAACGCCTGGGACGACGCTACGCCCGCATGTGGCCCAAGTCCACTTTCGTATCCATGGGGATTCATCAATTCGATGATCGAGGCGAACTGCTGTTTATACATCGCGTGCACGACAAGTTCCGCCTGCCAGACACCCGCTTCATATCGACACCTCAGCAATCCACTCACAACAAATTTCACCCGGACTTTCCCTTGGAAGAGTTCTGTTTTCAGGCGGTGAAGGACTTGGGAGATTCTTATCCATCCGCGACGGACTCGACGTGCACATCCCGCCCGAACGTAGCGACTGCGGATTCACCGATGGTGACCATCGTGCCACCGCCCAAGAAAGCCGAAGTGACTGCGTTCGTTCGCTATCACGATCTGTGGATTCGGCAACGGATGCAGGCAGAGGATGTGGCGATCGTCCAAGATATCCTGGTCGGAGACGCCTACCGGATGGCGACCAGATCTCACGATGTGCAGCAAGCCGCGTTTGTTGTCGATATCGGCAGTCATATCGGTAGTTTTGCGACCTTGATTCGACGAGCGAACCCCGCGGCAAAAATCACCTGTGTCGAAGCCTGCCCAGAGAACATTGCAGTACTGCGCGCCAACGTCGGACAGTTTGCCACGATCGTCCCGGCTGCCTGCACGTATGAGCCGGGGCAGCTCATCCTGCTGAATACCGTTACCTCCAACGGAGGGAATACGGGTGGGTCGACCGTCGTCAAAGAGGGCAACGAGGGAAATCCAGATCCTCATTACGACGTCGATCGGAGACCGCTTGCGAAAGTGACGTTGGAAGAAATGATGGAGCGGGCTCACGCCAGCACGATCGACATCCTGAAGCTGGATTGCGAAGGAAGCGAATTCTCGATCCTGGAAAATACGTCCGTCCTGAAACACGTGAAGTTGATTGTCGGCGAATACCATGGGTTTTCCCGATGGGAACGCTTGCGTCAGTCACGTTTTCCAAACTGGATCTACCATCACCTTCTCGGGGAAGAATTGGGGCTGTTCCACCTGATTAATCCTGCATTCCTGTAATGCTGCGATTCGTGAAGTCTTACGTGCTGCGGTCGTACTAAATGACCGCTCTCGATCACGATCTGTCCTCAGTATCCGTATTCATCGCGAAGTACGGTCGTCAGTTTGTGGCCACAGCTCCTGATTGATTTCAACGAACTCCGCAGCCCAGTGGTAATGGTCCAGCAGTCCGGTCGTATCCCGTCCGAGGAGGCGATAGGCGGCGTAGATTGCTTCGACAGTTGCCAGGCCTCCGTCAGGGTCTTCGCGAACTTTGGAGAGACGTGGATAAGCCGTCGTCAGGGGGGGGAGCGTGCGGACCGGTACCGCCGCGTGAGCACGTTCCATCGGTTCTGCATGTCGCCATGTCCCGTCCAGCACCAGCAACCCGCAATTCTGGTCCTCTGGGCCAAGGATCGGCCCACCCAATCCTAGCCTGACATATCCGGTCAGGTCATAGGGCATCCGGGGGAAATTGCAGAAGGCCAGGTCACCGCGACCGCGTAATGGTCGAACAGTACATTTCGCGCGTCGTTCACGTGGGTGAACGACGATCACAGTGGGGAGAAACACAGGCGTCATCCACTCTGAGCCGCTTCATTGCCATCGCGAGGCTCCATTTCAGGAGTTGGCGATGGAACGGGTTCGACATACGTTCCGTGCTTGATCTGTAAGCCCGTCTTGTATTGGCTGAGGATCTCCTGAATCATCGGAGCTTCGACCGTTTCTCGTTCCAACAGCTCTCGAGTCAGGTGCTCCATGACGGGGCGCTGAGTCGACAGGATTTCGTTGGCTGCATTGTATGCCGAATCGATAATCCTGCGGACTTCCAGATCGATTTCACGAATTGTTTCTTCGCTGTGCATGTATTCGGAAGCCCCACCTGACCCGGCCAGGAATGGACTGCTGCGAGATTCACTGTAGTGGACTCGTCCCAGCTTGGGACTCATTCCGAATTCCGTCACCATCCGTCGAGCCAGATCAGTGGCTCGCTGCAGATCGTTGGAAGCCCCGGTCGAGGATTCCTGGTAAACCACATCTTCTGCAGCGATTCCACCCAGCAGCACGCAGATCCGATTGAAAAGCTCAGTTTTGGTAACGAGCTGTCGGTCTTCTTCGGGCCGCTGCATCGTGTATCCCAGGGCCCCAAGACCTCGTGGAATGATCGAAACCTTGTGAACAGGATCGACATGCGGCAGCGAACAAGCGACCAGCGTATGGCCTACTTCGTGCCAGGCGATCCGTTGCTTTACTTCTTCCGGCATGACTCGCGCCGTTTTTTCCAGACCGGCGACAACTCGTTCAAAGCCTTCTTCGAATTCGTTTTGAGTGACCGCTGATTTGTTATTTCGAGCCGCCAGCAAAGCGGCTTCGTTGACGAGGTTGGCGAGATCCGCACCGACGAAGCCTGCTGTCAGCTTGGCGATGTGCTTGAGATTGACGGAATCGTCCATCTTGATTTTGGCGGCATGCACTTTCAGGATCGCTTCGCGTCCCTTGATGTCAGGCCTGTCGACAAGGACGTGTCGATCAAATCGACCGGGGCGCATCAATGCGGGATCGAGTGTTTCGGGGCGATTTGTGGCACCCAGCACGATGACACTCTGGTCCGAACTGAATCCATCCATCTCAACGAGCAATGCATTCAACGTCTGGTCACGTTCTTCGCCACCCCCTGGCGATCCATGGCTACGGACCTTGCCAATGGCATCCAGTTCATCAATGAAAATGATGGAGGGAGACCGCTGTCCTGCCTGCTGGAACATATCGCGAACGCGAGCCGCCCCGACGCCGACGAACAGTTCCACAAAATCCGAGCCCGAAAGACCGAAGAACGGAACCCCTGCTTCACCAGCAACTGCTTTCGCGAGCAGTGTTTTTCCGGTTCCAGGTGGGCCAACGAGCAGCACGCCGCGTGGAATTCGACCTCCCAACGCCTGGTACTTGGCGGGATTTCGCAGAAATTCAACGATTTCACGCAGTTCTTCGACCGCTTCGTCGATCCCGGCGACATCATTGAAGGTGATGCCCAATTCTTCCTGAACGTAAAGCTTGCCTCGACTGCGACTGAAGGCGATGGCAGAACCGGGCCCACCCATTCGTCGCATCACGATGAACAGGAATCCGACGATCAGCGCGGCTGTCAGGCCAAGAAAGGCAAAGTCACGCCAAAGCGATTCGTCCTCGTACTTATAAGGAATCTTGGCGCTGTCCAGCAGTTCCGTCAGTTTGGCCTGGTTGTCTCCATGCATTCCGACGAGTGAAACTTTAAAAATCTTCGGTGCGGTTTTACTGGATTCAGACTTCGGAGCATCCTGATAGACCAGGCCTTTGCTTCCAATCGTAAGCTCATAGACGTTGTGCTGCCCCAGTTCCCCGTTGGCGATTTTCGTCCGGAACTCACTGATCGTGACAGTCTTATGCTGCCAGAGTCGTGCGAGTTGAAATACGACTATCACTAGAATAAAGGCGATCATCACGAACCAGAAGACGTTGGTTGATTGCCCACGTTCCGGTTTCTTCTGGGAGCCGCCCGGAGGAGCAGGTTTTCGTGGCGCATCGCCTCCGGAACTACCCATCAGCAGTAACGGAGACGGATCATCGGATTCGTGCTGAAAATTCGGATTCAAAGGTTGATCACCGAAAAACCATGGTTGCCAGAGTTTTGCCATACCAAGAACTCTAAGTTCCAAAACCAGCCGGGTCAACCGGAAGCGGCGATTGAGGGACTTCTTGTCAGCCAAACTCGCATCAGGGTTCTCGTATTCGCGACCGCGGGCTGAACGCCTAACAGTGGAAACTCGCGATCATCCGTGCATGCATCGCCAGTTCATTGTCATGGCGCAGGCGATGGGAGGTCAAAGCCATCAAGCATCGGGGCGGGGGCTGGAGGTAATGAAGGGATGTCGCCAGGCGGAATCTCTGTTCCCTCGGGGCGCGGCTGTGGATTGACTCGCTGGCGCACATGAGGACGTTCTGTCGTCCTCGCTGTGTCGGGAGTCAAAAACGCAGAGATGTACGGATTCGAACCGGATGTCCGAGCTGCCGCTTCCAGGATTTCGCTGCCGCGCGGATCGTCGTTGAAATGGAGCATTAATCCCAGTAGGAACAACCGATTTACGTCTCGAAGGTCTTCCTGAACCCAGCTTGCGATGGGAGGCAGAATCGACTGCATCCCCTCATTATCGGGACCGAAAATAGCCGGAAACAACTCGCCTGACTGTGGAATCGTGGGGTCAAGATCGATGCTGCGTTTGAATTCTCGAATGGCTGAAGCGAACTGTTTCATGGCTGCGAACGCCAATCCCAGTCGAAAATGGGGCTCTGGCCGTTCTGGAGCTTGATCAACCGCATTGCGATAGTGCACATAAGCCTGGGGCCAGAAGTGTTGACGCAGTTTTTCGTCTCCCAGTCGCTGTTGTTCCATGCTGGAACGTCGGGCTCCTGGGGGGGATTGAGGCTGCCGTGATCGCGGGGCCGTGTGCGACGCCTGTCGTGTGGGGGCTGAACCAGGAACAGCAGGTCCCACTGATCCAACTTGCTGCGGCAGTCCTGACGGGCCCATTGGAATTCCCGGTGGCATCGGAGGAAAAGGGCCGGGAAAACCTGCCATCATTGGACCGTTGGGATTCACGTAAACCCCGGAGCCCAGTGGTGCCGGGAACGGCAGGCCGTTCAAGGACGAAAATCCGATCGCCCCTTGCGTTGGCATCGTTCCACCCAGCGAGAGACCCGGGCCGCCAAAATACCGTTGCCACGGAAGCTGGTAGTTCAACTGATATTCGTAGACAGTCTGCGTCGGCGCCGTGCTGAATGCAGGTTGTTGAGCCACCGCAAAGTGTTGACTTCCGGCAACGATCACGATGGCGATCCACGGAAGACGGTTCATGATGCACCTGGCTGGAAAGGGAGCGTTTCAGACAACCCTGATTATCAAGGCCCCACAAAACCGCCGTCAATTCGTCATTTCTGCAGTTTGCCCTAATTTCGTAAAGGTGCGCGAACCACCGCGATTTGGCGATTCACTCGACGTGTTGCAGAATCGCAACGTTGATGAGCAGCTGGCTCGAAGGTCAAGGAGGAGGTCGCCGAGAAGCCACTGCTTCTCCAAGGACTCCGAAGCAGTGGCACGCAACGCAACAACCATAATCGGGCACGGTCATTGAGCGTCCGGTTTCTGCTGACCGAGTTCGGGTTTGATGGTGCCCGGTTGATGAACAGAAACCGGAGGCTCGCGCGTTCCGGCTGATGGGTTGTGACCTCAACATCTTTGCTGCAAACAGTTTTCCGATAATCCGTTCGATGATTTCGGCAGACTCTGCCGGACCTGCCATTGACGTTTTTTGCCGATTCACGCATAGTCTCGAACTTCTCTGATTTCACAAACCCGATGACAGACGGAAATTGCGACCGATGTCCGAAACGCCAGATCGTTTGGAAGCTGCCCGACTTGAAAAACTTGCGAAGATCGAAGCCATGGGCCTCGATCCGTGGGGACAGCGTTTCGACGGACATATTGCCATCGAAAAAGCCCGCGAACTTTGCCCCGCAGAATCCGGTACGGATGGCCCGACGGCTCGCGTCGCTGGTCGAATTCTGCGCTGGAATGACAAGGGAAAACTCCATTTCATTCATATCCAGGACCACACGGGCCGCATTCAACTGATGCTCTCTCGCAAGGAAGCCTCAGATGCCATGTGGGCACTGCTGGAATGTCTGGATCTGGGCGATCTGATCGGTGTCGATGGAAAGACTCGCGTTTCGAATACTGGCGAAAAGACGATTCTGGTCACCGGTCTGACAATTCTCTGTAAATCGCTGGCTCAACCTCCTGAAAAGTTCCACGGAATTCAGGACAAGGAAGCTCTGCTCCGTCAGCGCTACGTGGATCTGATTTACTCGGAAGGGGTCCTCGACCGCATGTTCAAGCGGTTGCGAATCCTGGATTCGATCCGCCAGACACTGCGTGGCGAAAGCTTTTACGAAGTCGAAACGCCGGTTCTGCACGCCATCGCTGGCGGTGCTGCGGCTCGACCGTTCAAAACCCATCACAATGCCCTCGACATCCCCCTATTCCTGCGAATCGCTTTGGAATTGCACCTGAAGCGACTGATGGTCGGCGGGATTGAACGCGTCTACGAAATTGGTCGCGTCTTCCGGAACGAAGGGGTTGACAGCACGCATAACCCCGAATTTACGATGATCGAACTCTATCAGGCGTATGGCGACTACTACGCCATGATGGACCTCGCCGAAAAGATTATCTCGAATGCCGCCATCGCTGCGAACGGGACAGCCATCGTCCCCTGGGGCGAAAAGACTGTCAATTTCACACCGCCGTTCCAGCGAGCGAAGTATGGCGACCTGTTCCGTGAACACGCGGGCTGCGAAATGAGCGATGCGGAAGCGGTTGCTGCCGTCGCAAAGAAGCTGCATATCGAAACCGCAGGTCGGCATCCTGACGTCATCGTCAACGATGTCTTCGAAGCAACGGTCGAAGACAAGCTGATCGGCCCCGTTTTCGTCTACGACTATCCCGCCTCAATGTGCCCACTCACCAAACGCAAGCAGTCGGACCCGGCCATCGCCGAGCGGTTCGAGATGTTTGTCGACGGGATGGAACTGGCCAACGCTTACACAGAACTCAATGACCCTCGCCTGCAGGAAGAACTCTTCCGGACGCAACTGGAGGGTCTCGCCGAAGAAGATTCGATGGCGAAAATGGATCACGATTTCGTGCGAGCCCTCAAGGTGGGGATGCCACCAGCGGGAGGAATGGGGATCGGTATCGACCGGTTGGTGATGCTGCTGACAAATACCAACAGCATCCGCGATGTGATCTTTTTCCCATTATTGAAGCCTGAACAGCATAACGACTGAAGAAGAAGCCGGATTCGCGAGAATTCGGAGACCTGTTGAATAGTTGAGATTTGAACGCGGTTGGACCGCGATCCGCACAAGCCAAAGGACTGGCTCATGTACAAATTGCTCTTGTGTCAACGGTACCTGCGAACTCGCTACATTGCCCTGGCGAGTATCATCAGCGTTACGCTTGGTGTAGCCACGATGATCGTGGTCAACGCCGTGATGGCTGGCTTCAGCAGTGAAATGCGGATGCGAATCCAGGGGATTCTCTCCGACATTATCATCGAAACCCGCAACTACGACGGCGAGTTGAATGCGGAACTGCACAAGCGAGTGATTCAGAAGCTGATTGGCGAATACGTCGCTGGCGTTACCACGACGGTTGAAGTCTACGGGATGCTGAGTTTCGAATATGGCGGACAGTACATTCACCATCCTGTGACGCTGATCGGAATCGATCCCGGGAGTAAATCGGAAGTCGGCCCTCTGGTCGATTACCTGCAAAGTTACCATCAACAGGAAAATGGGGACGAAAAGACTCCAGCCGAACGACCGCTCAGTCATAAGCCAGACTGGTCATTGACCTCGGCGGCGACAGAATACCGTCAACGCCTCGCTCAACTGGCAAATGACAAAGCCCAGTTCCTGAAAGAACTGAAGCAGCAGCAGCACGGAGGGAGCGACGAAGTCCCCGGCAGTGGCGACGATCCCTTCAAAGGGGTTGAAGCGACGGAGTATCAACCTGCCGCCGCAACGTCGCTTGGTGAGGTGCAGACCGCTCGATTGTATGTCGGCAGCAATCTGATCAGTTTTCCCCACAAAGACGAAGCCACGGATAAGATGCGAACCATTTACATGGTTCGACCAGGTAACGACGTTCGTGTCAGCACCGTCACGGCAGGGACCCCGACTCCCGCTTATTTCAATGCCACGATCGTGGACGTCTTCAAAAGCGGAATGAGCGAATACGATTCGAATCTGGTTTTCTGCAATCTTGAGCATCTGCAGGAAGTCCGGAAGATGATCCGAACCGACGAAGACGGGAACGAATCCCGCGCTATCACATCCGTCCAGATCAAGCTGAAGGATTACCGAGATTCTGACAAGGTGATGGCGATTCTGCGAAATGAATTCCCTGCGGATCGGTATACCGTCCGAACCTGGGAACAGAAGCAGGGCCCGCTGCTGGCGGCCGTCGATGTGGAAGCTTCGATCCTGAACATCCTGCTGTTCCTGATTATCACGGTCGCAGGCTTCGGGATTCTGGCAATTTTCTTCATGATCGTCGTCGAAAAGACGCGCGACATCGGCATCCTGAAAGCCCTCGGAGCCAGTTCCAACGGCGTAATGTCGATCTTCCTGAGCTACGGTCTTTCGCTGGGGATGGTCGGCAGCGGTGTCGGTGTGATTGCGGGATTACTGTTCGTTCGCTACATCAATCAAATCGAAAAAGTCATCACCTACGTGACGGGTCGCAAGGTGTTCGATGAGAAGATCTATTACTTCAAAGAGATCCCGACGCACGTCGATCCGCTGACCATCTGCTGGGTCGCTCTGGGAGCAATCATGATCGCCGTTCTGGCGAGTGTCCTGCCTGCCCGCCGTGCGGCTCGATTGCAACCGGTCCGAGCGCTGCGATACGAATGATTTTGACTGCGAATGGAATCGATCTTTAGTTGAGACCGCTGACGAATCAGGAATGGATGCCATGCCCACCGTCACCAGTAAGTTGACAATTCAACCGGCTTCAGCCCGGGAGACGATTGCGATGCCCGAACCTCAAATTGCAGCTTTTTCTGTCGAGAAGGCTTATCGCAAGGGTGAACATCTGGTCCCTGTCCTGCATGGAGTCGACATCTCGATCCGCAAAGGAGAATTCCTTTCGATCGTCGGTCAGTCCGGGTCCGGCAAAAGTACGCTGCTGCATCTACTCGGCCTGCTCGATTCCCCTGATGTCGGGGAAGTGCAACTGGAAGGTCAGCGGATCGATGATCTGCCGGCGCGGACTCGTGATGAACTGCGAAATCGCGTGTTCGGATTCGTGTTTCAGTTCTATCATCTGCTGCCAGAACTGAGCCTGATGGAAAATGTCCTGAGTCCCCTGATGATCCGCCATTCGATCTGGGGCTACTGGAAACGCCGGAAGGAATATCAGGAACGGGCTCGCGAGATGATTGATCGGGTCGGCCTGAGTCATCGGCTGACGCATCGCCCGTCGGAATTGTCGGGTGGAGAAATGCAGCGAGCTGCGATTGCACGATCCCTGGTGGCTCATCCAGAAATTCTGCTGGCGGATGAACCGACAGGTAATCTAGATGCACGGACAGGTCGCGAGATTATCGACCTGCTGGCGAAACTGAATGAACAGGAACGCCTGACGATTGTCATGGTGACTCACGATCAAGCGATCGCGGCCGAGGCTCATCGGACGGTCAAGCTGTGCGAAGGGCGAATTGTTCCGCTGTCGGACGCGGCTTGAGTTCGCAGTTGATCAGTCTTTGACGCCTGATCCTTCCGCGTCACCGATTTCCGGGACTTTCTCTTCCGGGGTAAATCGATTCGTGGCTGTGGCTCCGTCGGTCAGATGCTGAATTCGCCCCATGCCCAGGACAACCATCAAGAAGAACAGCAGCACCACGACGCCGGCGATGAGATAGCCCACGCTACGGTCAATACTGGATTTCCTGAGATAGATTCCGTCTTCGTCAGTGGTTGGGTCCAACATGGTATTCACAGGCTTTCTCTTCCGTCGGTCAACGACGACTGGCTCTGGACGTCACTCCGAACATCAACGGAGACAATCGAGTGAACGTGCCATGAACGATCGTGTTGCGTAATACCGCAATTGTCGCGCCGTTTGCAGGTGATGTCATTCGATGCATTCAGTGCAGGGTGTAACTGTTGATCTGGTCAGCGTTTTTGTCCTGTTTCCAAGAAAAACTCTGTCAGGCAGGCCGGTCGGGCATGTTGACAGATTGCCTCAAATTCGTTGTTGTTACGCATCATTGATGTAGATTCCATCATCGGGAGCGAGACAAATGTCTTGTCACTTTTTACGTGTCACTCCAGTGTTCGCCGCCGCCAGCCTGCTATTCCTGCTGAACGTGCTGGCGAAAGCCGAGCCTGAAACAAAAGCACCCTCGAAGGGAGCCACGATTGAGGCATTGCGCGAGTTCAACGGACTGATCGGAAGCTGGCGCGGTATTGGTCAGGTGAAACGAGGATCATCCGAGGGTTCCTGGCAGGAGAAAGCCGATCTGGTCTGGGAATTAAAACCCAAGAGCACCGGAATCCGAATCAACGTCGACGAAGGAAAGGAGTGGAAAACCGCATTGCTGGCTTATGACGAAGCTGGAAAGGTCTTTACGCTCACCGCAGACCTGCGTGACAAGTCGACTCGAAAATACCAGGGAAAGGTTGCTGAAAAGAGGCTGATTCTGGAAGGGGCCGATGCGAACAAGGATGTACACCGGATCACTCTGACGATCCTCAATGAAAACCGGATGTTGATCCTGTTCGAAAAGCGGCCGGAACAGCAGTCCTTCTTCACCCGCGTGGGCGAAGTCGG
>CAIWEX010000835.1 GCA_903911795.1 uncultured Schlesneria sp. | reverse complement strand
TCTTCTTCTTCCATCGCACTAGCCAATCCATCCGCTCCCTCACGGTCGCGGCTCGATGCGTTGGGCGATGCCGCTTTTGATACCGCTACACTTAAGTGTCATGCGCTCAAGAGCGTTCCGGGCAGGATCCGCCGATGTGTCCACACTCGAACGCAGATAACGCCGAACTCTTATTCGACGACTGCATCACTGTGGCAAACGCCGCCGAAATCGTCGGCGTTTTTTGCTGGAAGTGCTTGGCGTGAAACTGTTTGACGGCGTCGGATTTACAGTTGTCACCCCTTTATTCGTCAAATTTTATCAAGGCAAGGGTTCCCGATCGCCGATCTTCCCACCATGCGGTGCGCCCTGCGCACGGCACCGGATTCGGCTGTCTATTGTGGACGAGCCATTGCACTTGTCGCCTCGACCAGGGATGAATGATGCGACACCGCCTGCGACTGTTTACTGGCGACGAAACTGCGACCCCCGTTGTGGAGCAGCCTGTCAGCGTGCGCCTGGCTGATATTTCCCGCGCACTGCTTGACGCAGCACGCAGGAATCGAGCCTGGCTGGACGATTTCGCTGACGAAGAAATCCAGGTTTCGCCCGATCTGTACGAGATCCTGGCGGCGTATGTGCGCATGCGTCCCGGTGCCTGATTACAGTGGTCTGTGCGGCCGATGGGAGTGAGGGGAAGAATAGGAAGAATGACCTGTTCGAAGCAGGTCAGCACTTGAGGGAATCAGAATTTCTGATTCCCGTTGTGCTTATCGCCTTGTCAGGCGATTTTCCCAACGACAAACATGCAGCGCAATACCGGGACTATCCCTCGTCCCGGCTGTTCACGCGTTCATAGGCACAATCGCGTCCGAAGCCCACCAAAAAATCATTCCGGAAGTGGCTTTCCTTTGGTTTCAGGGGCGAACGGGAGTGCCAGCAAGCCAAGCAGGAAGATGGCACACATTGTTACGCCCGCATACCGAAACGGAAGTGCTCCGGCATATCCACCGTAGGTATGCTTGATCAGCTTCCCCAGCGTAAATGGCCCGATTGCCGCAACAAACCGTCCTACGTTGTAACAGAATGACGTTCCAGTGCTGCGCAGTCGTGTCGGGAACAGCTCCGGGAAGTAAATCGCATATCCCCCGAAAATCGACAACTGGAAGAAGCCCATGATGGGGACCATCCAGTAGATGTCACTGATCCCGTTGAATCGCCCCAGATTCCAGAAGACATTGATTGTCGACAGCATCGCACCCAGGAAACAGATGGCAAATGTCGGACGACGTCCCAGATAATGGCTGACGTGACTGAACAGGTAGATCCCGAAGAACGCGCCGATGTTCTGTAACAGCAGTGTCAGGCCCGAAAGGAACTTCAGGACATCGTTGGGATTGGCACCATCAGCCGCTTTTCCCGTAAAGAACTCAAACAGCTTTATCGTGAAAGCCCCTTGTAACCCCTCGGATTTCACGACTGGTTCGAAGACTTCGCGCTGCAGGTCTGAGGTGAAAAACCCGATCCCCCACAACCCGATCACCCCTGCACTGGCCAGCATCAAGCCTATTAACGCGCGGTACCGGAGTTCAGGGTTCCCAAAGAGTTCACTGTAGGATCCCAGTTGCTTTGCGACTCCATCCTTTGCTGAAACCGACTGCCACCGCTCAGGTTCCTTCAGTCGTCGTCGAACGAGCAGCG
This sequence comes from uncultured Schlesneria sp., assembly GCA_903911795.1. GTDB lineage: Bacteria > Planctomycetota > Planctomycetia > Planctomycetales > Planctomycetaceae > Schlesneria. The sequence continues at coordinate 18,907 of CAIWEX010000835.1, read as the reverse complement.
AAAGCAGTGCGGGAGCGGTTCCGATCAGGAACATCGTTTTCCAGCCTGTCCCGACCATCCCGATCACGGCCGCAGTGATATTTCCGACGGCTGACAGAGCCTGCAACAGTCCTAAAGCATGTGGTCGTGCCGTAGCGGGCATGACTTCTGCCACCAGCGACACCCCGACGGCAAATTCGCCACCGACCCCCAATCCCGTCAGGAATCGCCACAGGCAGAAGTCCCACAGCCCCGTTGAAAACGAACTGAGGCCCGTAAAGATCGAATAGATAATGATCGTCGCCAGCATGGTTTTGACGCGACCCCAGCGATCACCCAAAACGCCAAAAAACAATCCCCCGGTGGCCCAACCGATCAGGAAAATCGACGTCGCATACCCACCCGCCTCCTTCCGACGCAGGTTGAGTGCGTCGGTAGATTCATCGGGCATCGCCTTGACCAGATCGACCATCGCCAGCGGGCGACCGAGTGTGAAGAGTTGCTGATCCATCGTGTCGAACAGCCAGCCAAGTGCCGCGACGACAAATACGAACCAGTGATACCGGTTCAGTTGCTTCCACCAGGGACCGGATGCGGGAGCGTCTTCCTTGGCGGGGCCTGCGGTTTCGAAACCGTGCATTACCTGAGATCCTTGTCAAATACGGAGATGGACCACGAGTCGATTGGACAATACAACCGAATTTGACCGGACGTGCAAGCGCCACGAGCGACTTTGCATCAGCAATCGCCAATTTCAGGCCCGCTTCGTCTCCAACCCCGTCAAAGTCCCTGTCCCCGAACTGAATCGGTCGGTTTCGATCCCCAGTCGCTGGAGCATGCTGACATAAAGATTACAGAGCGGCGGTGGATTGGCAGGATCAAATGCAAGATGTTGCCCGTGGCGGAATCCTCCTCCGGCAAGGAGTACAGGCAGATTCTTGACCGAATGGCTGCTTCCATCACCGAGATTGCTTCCCAGGAAGACCATTGTCCGGTCGAGTAAGCGATCGTCTTGTTCTTTCGTCTGATTCAGTTTGGCAAGCAATTCTGCGACCGTCTTCATCGTTTCCATTTCCACGATTCGTAGCTGCTCCAGCTTGCCAGGATCTTTTCCATGGTGCGACAGGTCATGATGCCCCAGTGTCACTCCGGGAATAGGTGGTGTGTATGTGGAGCCAGCCAGCATGATCGTGACCAGTCGCGTCGAATCGGTCTGAAGTGCCAGATGAGTCAGATCGAACAGGAGCCGTGTTCGTCCGATCAAGTCCGCGGCATTGGGAATGTCCTGCGGAGGTGCGACGGCTACGTTTGGTTTAGGGGTCTTCGCCCAACGTTCATCTTTGACGAGTCGTTGTTCCAGTTCACGGACGCTCGTCAGGTATTCATCGAGCTTTTCACGGTCGTCCGAACCGAGATCTGACCGCAATGTTTTCGCTTGGTCGCGTACATCATCTAGAATGCTGCGGCCATCTTCGAGCCTGCGCACTTGCGACTGTACTTCTTCCGCTCGACCTTCCAGAAAAAGTCGCGCGAAGACTCGTGAAGGCGAAGTGGCCGCAGGAACGAGAGCCCCGGTACGGGTCCACGACAACCCTGCCCCTTCACCTGACAGCGTCAAACTTGGAAATCGTGTTTGACTGCCGATATGGTCGGCCGCAAACTGATCCAGTGAAATCGCATTACGAAAACCTGGGCGTCCTGCTCCGGGGACTCCCGTCAGAAAGCTGACCGACGCCTGATGGGCAAACCCGGGACTCATTCCGGCGTGTGACAAACCGGAAATTACAGTGAAATCGTCGCGATAATCTTTGAGCAACTCCAGATACGGAGTGAGCGTATAGTCTTTGCCTGCCCGCTCGGGAAAGAAATTGGCGGGATGCAGTCCAAGTGGCGTACAAACACAAATCATACGTTGAGGGACTTGGAGCTTGCCCTCGCCAGCGTCCGTCCGTAGCTGAAATCGGTCGAGCAATGGAAGTGCCAACGCGATACCAGCGCTGCGCAAAAACGATCGACGATGAATCGTCGGCAAATTGCGGATCACCATCGGACCTCCACGATCGCTCTGGATTAGGATTCAGATTCAGTTCAAGGTACTCGATTCATCAAGTCAGACCAAGTCATTCTTGTTGGACTGCCATCGAAATCTGAACCGCCGATTGGCGGTCGGTCCAGAGAAGTCCGTGGGGTACCGTGACATCGTTCTTCGGCGTGTGTAGTCTTCTGACGACAAGGATATGGATCGGCCATCCCTACTGAATAAATAAGGCAGCAGACGATGACAGTGCTTCGCGGATTCACGATAACGGCGACGAGCGCTCTGGCCTGTACGTCAGTTGGGGCGGTTGCAGGATATCTCGTGGGACTCCTCGCGCCCGACTACTACCGAATCGTCTTCGGTATACCGCTCGATTCGCCCGTTAATCTCGCACAATTCGGACTGGTCCTGGGGGCTCTGCAAGGGGCCGGGGTTGGAACCATCACTGGCCTGATCATCGTTTCCGCGGTCACCTGGTACAATTCACGTCAGCGTTAGTTTCGCGACGGAGTCTGAACCACACGACTCGCCCCGGATATCGCTGATCGAAATTTCCTGAATGAATCGTTCGCAAGCAGACATTGCGGAACCCAACTCCTGAATCGTGGTGCACTCCATTTCGCCTGTAGATTTGAGGATGTCACTGCCTTCGGGCGTAATCCTGATCTGGGATGTGCTGACACAACACTTTGAACCTATCGCGACGAAATCCAGATCGTGGCTCAGGGCGTTTCCGTTGGGGAGTTCGACATCCAGAAACCCCTGCACAAGCACACCACTTTCACTCGGAATGATGTCAAACCACAAAGTGGTGGGTAGACCCGTTTGGCCCAATTTGTCATTCAAGTCTCGCAAAGCTTGCTGAAGTCGCCCCACGTAAACGAGTGCCTTGATCACACTGTCCATGGTCGCATTGACTCCCGCGTCGTTTGAAAATGACTGAATGTGCGGGCCTGAATCCATCGAACGCAGACCGAACGGCCTGCGGGTTTGTTCGACCAGAGACTTTGCGACAAAAGTTACTTCGGCGGTTCAACGTTGCGTAACTTTTGCAGAGGCGGTCGGTCTTGGGCGGTGGCTGGATCATCCGCGTCAACTGGGGCCGTGCGAGGTCGAATCGCCCGGATGTGCTCGAACGGATCAGGAATTGAGAGACGGAGCAAGGGGATCGGAGTGGGGGTTGCCAAGGGTACGCCCGTCGTCAACAGTGCAAAAGCAGACTTGTCAGAGGGATCTTCGGCCGCCAGCGTGGCCGGTTCCGAAACCAGCGGGAATCTCGCCAGCGTTGGAGGATGATCCGGGTTCGGGCCTATCGCGAAAACTCGTGGTGCGGTTGGTTGAATCGGAAACGTGGGGCGAGTTGGATCGGACTCGCTGGCCAATGTCGGGACATCGAGCACGGGACGCTTGAACGAGACTGGAGCAGACTCGGTCGTCAGCACTGCGGAGGTGCCCGGAAAACTGCCAAATGGGAGCGACCACAGATGCCCCGAGATCTTTTCTGCGCCGAACTGACGTGGTTCAACGGGTTGACCAATCATCGGAATCGGGGGCAACGTGATCTGCTGTGGCGGGACCAGGCGTTCGGAAAGATATTGAGCGCCAGCGGTCTGCGTCGCCGCCAGAAAGGTAGCAAACATCAGCATCGCAGTGACGGATCTGGAACGAATCATGATCAAGCAATCTCAAGAGGAACCTAAGGCCTGTAAACAGCGGTCGTGTGCGTTTCTTCAGGGAACCTGAATCACCAGCAACACGTCGGTGCCGATTTCAGGAAGTGCTTTTGCATTTGTATCCAGCTTGATCAGTGGTTCGTCCTTCATCGTCAGGTTGGTTTGAAAGACGGTTTCGTCTGTGACTGGGAAAATGGCAATCAGCGTTCCCGTATTGTCTGCTCCGTAGACCAATTCGGGCTTATTCGGATCGAGTTGCTTGGAAATCGATCCGGTAAAGATCCACTTGAGCGGCGGCATTGACTTTGCTGTTTTGCGATCGACCAGGGCCTTTTCGATCGGAAGTCGCTTGCTGATACCTCCTGCTCCAGGAAGGTCGAGGAATATCTTGACTTCGGGGCCCACTGCGGCGGCCCCTTCTCCCTTGGCGGGTTTGCCCGGCTTCAGCCCCAGACTCTCTAAAGCCTTGTGAATGTCACTCGGCTTGGCTTCGAACGTCACCACCGTTTCGTGAGCCTTCTGGCCCTTGGGAGCCGCTGCGATCACTTCGATCGGATAGACTTCGGCCAGGTTTGGCAGTTTACGCGGAGCAATTTTGCAGGCGACCGTGACAGTCTTCTTTTCCTTGTCAACCTGGATCGCTGCAGGCTTCTCTTGAGCCATCGCCGGCTGAATGCATGCCTGGATTGAAACTACCATCGCAACGACTGCGAACATCCGAATCAGCCGGTGTTCCAATGAATCAGTTGTCAGTTTCATAGGTGTGACTCCGTCTCTCTGAATGTGTGATTCCACACAATGACAATTCTATTTTTGACAATTCTATTTGTCGCCAATGCAAACCACGGCGGTCGCAACCTTGGTGGGTGATTCTAGATTGCAGGTCGCCACGTAAAGTCGGCCTGCCGCAATCACGGGACCGCCATAAACCATCCCCGGAGCCTGGACTGCACTGTCCGTTGCCAGATTGAGCGCCCAGACCTGCTTGCCATCCGACAGTTTCATGCCCTGAACCAGTCCCTTCAGATCCGCGACATAAACCATTCCGTCCGCGACGGCCGGACTGGCGAAGAACGGAGCCGCTGGATCAGACTTCCAGCGTTCTTTTCCGCTGGCCACATCCCAGGCGCGTACGCAACCGTCAGTTGCCGTAAAGACCGCAATGCCATCTTTGACCGCGATCGCCGAGACGACTCCGGCGGGAATCTCATTGCGCCATTTGACCGAGCCATCTGTCAATGAGACGGCGACGACTTCGCCTTGAGCCTTGGGGAGATCACGTGGCTCCAGCCTGACGCTGCTGCATCCAACAAGCACGAGATCACCAGCGATTGTCGGTCCGGCCCAGGGATTGTGTTTCAACGGTGTTTTCCATGCCTCGCTGCCATCGGCCAACTTCAGGCCAATGATCGAGCGGTCTCCAGTCTTTTCCACATCCAGAAACGCGGACGTCAAGATGACTCGATCACCGGTCACGGCAACCGAGGAATCGACATGCCATTTTCCGGCTCCCGACTGCCAGACGAGCTTTGGCTTGGGCTTGGGAAGAGAATCTTCACTGGGAGGAATCGCAAAGTCGGGATCGATCTTCTTTTCCCGCTCGTATTTGGTCTGCAGCTCTTTCCATTGAGCGTCAAGAATCACTTGAGCCTGAGCAGCATCGACTTCTTTTCCGTTCAGTTCCAGTTTTCCAGGATCCAGGCAAACGACTCCGGCATTCCCTCCACCAATCAGAACTCGACCATTCGCGATCGCCGGAGAACCTTCCATATGAACCAGTTGACCTGGAACCGGGTATTGCCACAGTGGCAAACCGGTATCAAGTCGCACGCCGTGCAGAATTGCCCCATCGGTCTGGTGCATCCCGTCGCCAAAAACGACCAGGTTGCCAAAGACAGCGGGGGCCGAGACCGTAGGGAGTTTCAGATAGGGAACCGCTTTGCTCCACCTGGCTCGCTTCGCCCCGGCGGCGGGGTCGATGGACAAAGCTTGAAACGACGACGTGTTGAATGCCGCCAAAGACGAGACCAGCACCAGATCACCGGCCGGTACTGGAGCTGCGATGTAATGATCGGTCGATTTATGAACCCAGAGAACTCGCCCTGACTTCGGGCCAGCGGAATTCTCAACAGCACCAGTTCGGGCGGCATTCCCGCGCGCTGTCGGCCAGTCCGCCGCCTGCGTCGCCAAAGGACATGCCGCCACGACCAATAGTACTGCAAAAACTTGAGAACGCAGACTCACATTCGACTCCATTTCACTCAACTTAATCGTCATGTCGCTGACCTGTCCTGCCGAACTGTCACTCGGCAAGTATCAGCGTACGGTGACCGCGGTGACCTTGGGACGTCCCAGCAGCACGGTGGATTCCTGTCCTTCGTTATTCATCAGCAGGTCTACGGCACCGTCTTTATTGATATCCGCAGCAGCCAGACCGCGCGTATTGAAGATCTGTTGAGACAGACCGAGCTTCTCGGTCACTTCTTCGAATTGCCCCGTTCCCGTATTGCGATAGCAGCGGTTTGTCCCTTTCAGGCATCCGACGATCAGATCGAGTTTTCCATCACCATCGAAGTCGACTGCAGCGGCTCCCATCGCATTTCCCATCGGCTGAGCCAGTGCGCCCGACTGCGCTGTCGCATCCGTCAGCACGCCCCCTCGATTCGCATACAACCGACTGGCTCCCTCTTGCGGAACAAACAGTTCCGGCAGTCCATCTCCATCGAAATCCGCGAAGAGCGGTCGCACGCTTCCTGAACGAAACTGAACTGCTCCCGCTTTGGGTTCAACAAACCCTTGCGGCGTATTCATCGCGAGGACTCCTGTTCCCGCACTGAACAGGAAGTCTGATCGTCCATCGTTGTTGATGTCCGCTACAGCAATGTGATCCCCTTTGAGGCGTCCTGCGAGACCGTTGGGGCCAAGCCCGGCAGGGACCGAAAGATCTTCAAACCCGGCGCCCGTGTTGCGATAGAGTCGCAGGCCGAGGAATCCGTTGGCCAACAGGATGTCCGGTCGTTTGTCGCCATCGTAGTCGAGCCATGCGGCACAGGTGACGTTGTAGTAGGCTTCCTTAGGTAGCACCGCTGAGTCATCTTTGAACGCGGCTCCCTGATTCGTCAGCAGTTTGGGACCAGTCGAGGTCGCTAGCAGCAAATCGGGTTTTCCATCGGCATTGTAATCCGCCCAGTCGGCACCGCGAGCTCCTCCCGAGTAGGGGAGCGGCAACTCGCTGAGAGATGTTCCATCCATCTTCATCAGCGAGACTCGCCCCAGTCCGAAGAAGCAGAAATCGGGTTTGCCATCTCCATCGGCATCCGCCACTGCCACGCCGCGTGCATCAGGACCGACAGAACTGACTCCGGCAATGTGAGTGAATCCCGGCATCCCTTCGATCGCACGGAAGTCGTCGCCACCCCAACCGACAAAATCACGTTGAGTGTTGTAATCCTGAATCCGCAGACTCGCCTTGATCCGCTGAATCTTGGCGGTACGCATCTGCAAGGCATTCTTGTCGCCATCGACCATGCAGGGAACGACCACTTCCTGTCCCGCGATGATCGATTGAACGATCGACGCCAGTTTTTCGGGAGACCCGGCGTAACTGCGGAGCATGTACGGTTCCCCGTGACTCATGTTCCACCATTCGCCACCGTTGTACGCCTGGTACCAGTAGTTGCCGATGCATGTTTCGCTGGCACCACCGTTATTGAAAAAGACAGCGGTCTTTCCCGGTTCGGCCCAGTCCATGATCGCTTTCCATTCACGTTCATGGAATCCGCCGCGACCAATGTTGTGCTTGGTCGTTTCGCCCGCCATGACTCCCTTCAGATCCTGCACTTTGCGGAACAGGATCAGGTTCCGTTCCTTGTCGACTTTCTCGACACGCAGAACTGTGATCGCTGTCGATTCCAGAACAACGCGTCCGAGTGTGTAGGCGATTTCGACGTAGGCGAGGGCTTGCCGGGCCGCAACTGCGGCGATGACAAGGACCATCCCCAATAGAAAACTCCGTCGTGAACTCCATCGCTTCGACATGCGGTTTCTCCGTTCGTTGACTTCTGCAACCCACCATCGAGTCTGGCTTCGTCGTGTTCCGGCTTTGGAACCGGGACGAGCCTCTCAGGGTGTGTACTTTTGGCTAGTTCTTGGCGGCGACCGGCAGCCCTGCGAGGCGTTCCTGAGCGGCCTTGGACCAATCGGTATTGGGATAATCCTTGATGACCTTTTCGAGCAGCCGAACGGCCTGACGGGGTTGCTGCATTTCCTGGAAAATGCGTGACGCTTCCAGCAGTGCCACGGCACTCCATTCGGGATAGTCATAGGTGAACGGGACGACCAGCAGTGCATTGGCGGCTTCGGGAAGTCGCTTCTGTTCCAGGCGGCACATCGCCATCTGGTATTGAGATTTCGCGGCAACTTCAGTGGCCGTTTCATTGATGACTTGCTGATAGGCATTGGCCGCATTGTCGTACTGCTTCAGGTTCTGCCACGCCCAGGCGACGCCGTATCGGGCCTCCTGCTTCCAGGGACTCTGGCCAAACCGGTTGATCAATGTTTCGTGCGCCTGACGACTGAGGTCCCATTGGGTTGCCAGAGCATAGGCATGACCAAGCCGCAACATAGCCCGGTCACTCAGACCGGCAATATTCTGCAGCGGGCCCAGATCGCGGAACGGGATCAGCAGTTCGATTGCTTTCGGATAGGCCTTCAATTGAATCTGGCATTCCCCTGCTCGGAAGCGAGCATCAGGAGCAATGGGACTGGTGGGGTTGGCGACGACCGCTGAATACTGTGAAAACGCTCCCGCATAATCCTTCTTGGCAACCAGGCAGACTCCCAGTCGCATCCGCAGGCGTTCTTCGACATCCGGCGTCGGCTCTTGAGTCAGGGCATCATTCAGGAGTGCAATCGCGGGATCGAGTTCATCACGGCGCGATTGCATTTCGGCCAGTTCCAGACGAGCAGAAATGCTCAAGGGGGAATCCGGTCGAGCGGCGATCAAGGCGGCATATTGGTCGCGAGCCAGTTTCTCTGACGGCTGAACCGGGATGACGGCTGCAGGGAATTCGGGCACTCGCAGATTGACCACTCCTTTGAGCCCCGCGGGTTGCTTGGCCGCTTCGTCGGCCTGCTTCTTCAGGGCCTCGTCGACCAGTTTCTTGCGTGCCGAATCGATTTCAACATCGGCAACCCATTGGTAGCACCATGCGGCATCGTAGAGCAGTTGCTGATGGATTTCGGTCCCGGTCAATTTCTGCTGCACAGCAAGACCAGCCTGGGCAACGAAGTACTGCGCCGTTTCCGTCAGTTGTTTCACGGCATCGGTCAATTGCGTCGTTGCTGCAGCAATCTCTTCGGGCTTGGCATCGGTTCGGGCCAGAATCGCCTTTGCAGCAGTCAGTCGCGGAGCATGCTCTTCACGTCGGCATTGGCCCGACCGCCAGCCAGCATCTGCCGCCTGCGGACTGTTCGGGAACCGCTGCTTCAGGTTGTCGAACAGAGTTCGAGCTTCGGTAAGCTTCACGATATCGAGTTTCGCAGGATCTTTGCGGGCCAGATCTTTGATCGCCAGCCCATGGTGATACTGCAACAGAGGAGCCCAGGCGGCTCGCGTCGGATCGTTCATCAAGGCCGCTTCGTAATTGGTACGACCTTCCAAGAGTGCGGCAGCCGCTTCCGTCGCCTTGTTCTGGCTGCGCAGCAATGCTCCCATTCTCAGGTAGGCCAACGGTGCCACTGGTGCCTGCTTGAACGGGTCAGCCTTAAACTTGCTCAGTTCGTTGATGGCACCATTGATATCATTGGTCGCGACCATACAGTTGGCTCGCTCCAGAGTCGCAACTGCGGCCTGTGGCGATGTGCCGTATTGTTGACCGATACGATCGAACGCCTGTCGAGCAGCCGTGAGTCGCAACGTTCGTTCCTGCGGTTCCGCAATCTGCGCTGCGACACGCTGATAACAATAGCCGAGCTTGAGCAGTGCATCGGGTGTCTGTGGAGCCGCCTTCAGCGGTTCATTCCCCTGGCCCGAGACAAACGATTCCAGCCCCTTGATGGCGGCCGTCAGGACTTCAATCTGGCGACCGGCAGCGAGAGCGTCTGTCGTATCCGTCGGCATGTTGCGAAGCAGGCAATCCGCGAGATAGTAGGGAACCACAGCCAGTTCACCCGAGCAGTCGGCAGCAGGAATGGCACTGAGCAGTTTGAGGGCCGCGGGGTAATCACCCAACCGATATTGGGCCAGCGCCTGGCGTCCGCGAGCCAGCGAGACGTACGTGAACTCAGGGGCTTTATCAATCACGACTTGATACCGCTTGACCGCTTCACCAAACCATCTGGGGATATCGGGATTCTTGCTGGCGGGGTTCGTCGGTTCGACGAGTGAACCACGGACGTAAGCGTTTTCGGCCGTCCGGAACAGGACTTCCGGCAGCAGCGTGCTCTTGGGGAACGTCTGCTGAAACTGAGTACTCGCCTGATCCGACGGATCGAACTGTTGAGCGAAATGGAGGGCCGTGACGCGACGTTGCAAGAACTGCTCGTTGCGATCAGGTGAATGATTTTCCTTAAAGGCGGTTTCGTACGTAGCCGCCGCCTGGGGATACTGTTTGGCGAGTTGTTGGCAGTCGCCCAGTTCCAACAGCATTTCGGCACGACGCAATTTCGCATCGGGGTCCTGAGCAATCTGCTGGTTGGCTTTGTCACTCGCTTGAGTGAAGCTGGCGATGGCGGTGGCCAGAGCCTGAGCGTAGGGTTGCGGTTGTGCAGGATCTGCTCCCCACACTTGGGCTCGCCCGGTCCACAGCAATGCTCGATCACCCAGTTGAGGATGGGCAATCAATGGCTGCAGCGTTTGAATTCCCTGTGGAAATTGGCGCAATTCCACCTGGCACATCCCTGTTCGCAGTTGAGCCTCGTGCAGCAGCGGCGATTGAGGATACTGTTGGGCAAACGTAGCAAACCGTGCCTGGGCTTCGGCCGTCTTTTTCTGTTCGAACAGCAGCACGCCCCAATGAAAGCTGGCTCGACTGACGTAGTCGGGAGGAGTCTTGACGAGGGATTCCAGACGAGCTTTTTCTTCGGGCTGATTCTGGAATGCGGCTTGGTTCTGCAGTGCTTGCTGGGCCAGTCCCTTCTGCTTGTCATAACCCTTGATAACGGCATCGTACAGGTTGACGGCTTCGTCACGCTCATCGGCCACGTGATGGACCCGGGCCAGCAGATACTGGGCATGGACACCAAACACCGGATCGGCGAACGGAGCCAGTTGGCTGATCGATCGACCGGCCGCGACGTAGTCTTTCAGTAGAAAGTTGGCGTGGCCATGCAGGTACAACAGGGTCGGAAAGTACTTGCTCTTCTGGTTCGCGTTCGCCGCAATGACGGGGTTCAGCAGATCATTGGCTTCTTTGAACTTTTCAATACGGATCAGCAATTCACACTGATCACAGAGAGCGCGAACGGACCATTCGGTATCCGCCGCGATCTGTTCTGCGGTGGGTGCGGGATTGGCTTTGGTACGAGCCACGAACGCCGCCGCTGCTTCACCAAATCGCTGAATGGCCGGAGTGAACTGCGCCACGGCCGCCGCACGATGCTGGGCAACTTCCTGCGGCTTGGCGATTCCCAAGGCCAACGCTTCATGCCCCAGACCACGCTGAGCCAGTGCCAGATAATACAGGGCGAATGGACGTTCGACGAAATCCTGAACCCCGGCGACGGGATTCAATTGCTCGACCGCCCCCTTGTAATCCTTTTGCGGTGCTTCCAGAAGCGCCAGGGCCAAGCCGTAGCGAGCGAGGTTCGCGTCCTTCTGGTTGCCGAAGGTCTTGAGGTATTCGCGATAACGTTCGGCGGCGGGGCCGAATTGTTTTTCGTTGAACGCCTTATTGGCAGCGTTGAGAACCTGAACAGCCATTTCCTCGGGTTTCAGTGCTGGCTGAGCCCATGCCGAGGAGGAGAGTAGAGTGAGCAGCCCTAACGTGGCGCAGGTCTGTAGAAAATATCGGTGCAGAGAATTCGCCCGAACGATCATGTTTGCCCCCAAGATTCAAGCGCGTCTTGCCCCACGAAGGAAGGCATCAATCGACTTGCCTGTGTAACGACCAAGTACCAGATGCGTTAAGTGCACCTGTCCATCAGCGGTCGCCAGTATGTGGGGCGTGGAAATCCAAAGTCAACGAAGATTGTCAACGACGTCCTGCCGCGACAACCTTCCAGACGCGACGGTTCCACCGTCGCAAATAAGACGCTGAGTGAGGAGTGCGGGATAAACCCGACTCCCAAATTACCACCAAGTGAGGAATCACACTGCGCCAAGCACATTGCGACGCATCACAGGTAGTAACCTCAGCAACAAACACGCGTTGGCCCGCGTTTGATTTTATGATTGAAAAGCGTGAGACTGATCTGATGAACATCTGTGGTAGAGGTCTGCCCGAAGGTGCTTCGAACCTCTTCCTGAGTTAATTGCTGATATCACCAGTTTGGTTACTCAAAAAAAAGAAATTCTTCGATGCAAAACGGACGTTTTCATGGCTTGAGGCCGCTGTGTGCATGTGTGTTGTTTTGCATTGCAGTCGCAAGTGCAGATGCGTTCATTCAAAACCTCTTTCCACTCCAGGAATTCATCGACGACAGTGACTTCATCTTCACGGCAACCATCGAAAAGGTTGATCCCGCAAAGCCTTCCACCGTTCTTGTTGTCAAAGACCACCTGAAAGGAAAGGGGCCGTTCACTCGAATTCCCATCAATCTGACCGGTGACAAGCAGAAACATACCCCTCAGCTTCTGAAGCGAATTGCGCCAGATCTGCCGTTGGTCGTTGGTGTGAAGAAGCAAGATAACGGAAAATTCATGTTACTTGCGTATTCGAATGGAACCTGGTTTCAGGTTTTAGGTCAAACAGAAGGTGAACAAACCCGCTGGGCTTTCACGCATTGCGAGATCTATCTGCGACGGACATTTTCCGGGACCACCGACGAATTGAAGCAGATTCTGACAGACGTCCTGGCAGGAAAAGCCAAAGCTCCCGTACCGAACCCCAAGGAACCAGCTGGGTTCGGCCCCGTCGTGACGCCTGCAAAGTGAGCTATGCTGAGTCTGGACAATAAAACAGCCATCTTCCATCTCCTCATGATCTTGATTGATCAGCGTTCATTAGCGGTTCCGTGCTGAAGTTCGAGTGATTGGCGTCAAGAATCACTGGCTATTCTGTTTCCGGTGTCACGAATTCGGACCTTGGAGAATATCCATCAAAAAGGTCCGAAATGAGACGAAATTGTTCGAACATGCGGGGTCACTTGTCTGCGGGAACTCCTGACCGCTAGACTCTCGTTGCCTGCGGTATAAGCCGTGTGGCACCCGATCTGCGAAATATGGCAAGGGACGATCGTTGATGGAAGACTCGAATTGTCTGGCAAATCGAACCGACTGGCACGAACTGGCTGAGCGGATTCTGGAGGGGCACGAACTGACTGTCGAGGAAGGTCTTTCGATCTTGCGATCGGACGACGACGAACTTCTCGATCTACTCGCGGCAACCTATCGCGTCCGGCGTCATTATTTTGGACGCAAGGTTCATTTGTATTTCCTGAAGAACGCCAAGAGCGGCCTTTGTCCGGAAGACTGCGGCTACTGCTCGCAATCGATTCTTTCGGAAGCGGAAATCCCCCGTTACGCACTTCTCAACGAGGCAAAGTTGATGGAAGGGGCTGAGCGGGCTGTTGCTTCACAAGCCCGGACCTATTGCATCGTCGCGTCGGGACGCGGGCCGAGCAATCGCGAAGTCGATCACATTGCGAGCACCGTCGCCAAGATCAAGGATAAGTACGGCCTGCATATCTGCTGCTGCCTGGGTCTGCTCGACGAAGAACAGGCGGTTCGACTGAAGGCCGCTGGGGTCGACCGGATCAATCACAATCTGAATACCAGCCGTTCGTTCTACGATCAGGTTTGCACGACCCATTCGTACGAAGATCGTCTAAAGACGTTGCAGGTTGCTCGCAAAGCAGGGATGGAACTCTGCAGCGGACTGATCGTTGGCATGGGCGAAACCGATCAGGATCTGGTGGAAGTCGCTTTTGAACTGCGAACGCTGGGTGTGCACTCAACCCCGGTCAATTTCCTGCATTCCATCGATGGAACGCCGCTGGAACGGAAATGGGATCTGAACCCACGGTACTGCCTGAAGACGCTGTGCCTGTTCCGGCTGGCCAGCCCGTCGGTCGAACTGCGGATTTCCGGTGGCCGCGAAGTCAATCTGCGTTCGATGCAGGCCATGGGCCTATATGCCGCCAATTCGATGTTTGTCAGCGACTACCTGACGACCAAGGGGCAGCCTGCCGAAGACGATTTCAAAATGGTCGAAGACCTCGGTTTTGAGATTATCATCGGTGATCACGAAGCCCATGCCGTCTGGAAAGCCGCCAAAGAAGCGGTTTGTGAATAAACCACAGATTCGTTTTAGCGCGTCGAGCGCCGCCGAATACTTTGACGGCGCTGGTTCGCATTAAAACGAATTGCAAGCACTGGAGTGCCAAATTCTTCGGGAGCTGCGTGATCGGGTTTGACTCCGGGGGCCGCATGGCCTAACATCTCTGCTCTGTTACAAGGGTTTGGGTGAATGCCCAAAGTTGCTCTGGTTGAGAAATGATGCTGTTATCCAGTCTTCAATCCGCTGCCGCCAAGCCGTCCAATGCTGTCAGCATTCGGATCGAGATTGTGATTATTACCGGAGTCTCTTAGCGGCCGGGGTGGCGAATTTACGAATCGACACAAGCCCTCGGGTCGCACCTGAGGGCTTTTTTTTTGACATCCGCAGATATTGGTGAAAGTCCGAACATGTCGAGAATCCAGATCTACGATACGACCCTGCGCGACGGCAGTCAGGGGGAAGGTGTAAACTTTTCGCTTCAGGACAAGCTCCTGATCACGCAGAAGCTGGACGATATTGGCGTGGATTTCATCGAAGGAGGATATCCACTCTCCAATCCGAAAGACTTCGAGTACTTCGCTCGAGTCCGCGATCTTCCGTTGAAACACGCCAAAATTTGTGCTTTTGGAATGACGCGTCGCAAAGGCTGCAATCCTGAAGACGATATCGGCATGTGTGCACTGCGCGATGCGAAGTCGCCGATCGTCACGATCGTCGGCAAGACCTGGGATCTGCACGTCTTCGAAGTCCTGCACATCTCGGAAGAAGAAAACCTGGCGATGATCCGCGATTCCGTCGGTTATCTGAAGGCCGAAGGACGCGAAGTCCTGTATGACGCTGAGCACTTCTTTGACGGCTTCCGAGCCAATCCGGAATTCGCGCTGCGGACAGTCCTGGCCGCACAAGATGCGGGAGCCAGCACAATCGTCCTATGCGATACGAACGGCGGCCGGCTTCCTGAAGACATCGCAGCCGCTGTCGATGCAGTACGGCGTGAGCTGAAAATCCCCGTCGGAATCCATGTTCACAACGATGGGGAACTCGCCGTCGCAAACTCCCTGATCGCTGTCGACCATGGCGCGATCCAGGTTCAGGGAACTATCAACGGGATCGGCGAGCGTTGCGGTAATGCAGACTTGATCAGTGTCATCGGCAACCTGGCCTTGAAGAAAGGCCACGAAGTTCTGAAGCCCGGTGGGCTGACGCATCTGACCGAGTTGTCGCGGTATGTCTACGAAATCGCGAACATGAACTTCCGGAATGGGCAAGCGTTTGTCGGAACCAGCGCGTTTGCTCACAAAGGGGGCATGCACGTCCACGCCGTGAATCGGCTTTCTGCCAGCTATGAACACATCCCGCCGGAATCGGTAGGTAATCAGCGGCGAGTCCTGGTGAGTGAACTTTCAGGCCGTTCGAACATCATTGCCAAAACGACCAAGTACCAGATCAATCACGACAATGCACTGATGACACGAATCCTGGAACGGGTCCAGGACCTGGAAAACGAAGGCTACCAGTTCGAAGCGGCAGAGGCGTCGTTTGATCTGCTCGTTCGCAAAGAAGCGGGAGCGTACACGCAGAAGTTCAAGCGACTGCATTATCGCGTCAATGTTGAGACGATGGCTGGGCAGGGAACAGTGACAGAAGCCTCGATCAAGCTGGAGGTCAATTCGAAGACCGAGCATGTCGTCGCAGAAGGAGATGGCCCGGTCAACGCACTCGACAACGCACTGCGAAAGGCATTGTCGACCGCGTATCCGACGCTCAGTGAAATGCAACTTGTTGACTACAAGGTACGCGTGATCAACTCGGGCGAAGGGACGGCCGCTCGAGTTCGCGTTGTCATTGAAAGCCGAGATCACACCGACGTCTGGAGTACCGTCGGGGTCAGCGAAAACGTGATCGAAGCAAGTTGGCTGGCATTGGTCGATAGCGTGGAATACAAACTCTACAAGGACGCTGAATCGACAAACTGAATGCTCGCTGATGCGAATGCTTCACCGGCTGGCATGTGGTACTGGATTCTAAAAGATCGATTTTGACAACTCGATGAATCAGCGGGCTCCATTACCCGCGGTTTGACGACACTAATTCATCTCGTTAACACCAATTCCTCTACGTAGCTTCTTCACCAACATGACGACAGAAATCCCAAAGCAATACGATCCTGCTGCCGCTGAAGCTCGCTGGTTCCCCTACTGGGAATCACAAGGCTGTTTCAACGCTGATCCGAATCCAGCCAAGCCGCCGCATGTGATCATGATCCCGCTGCCGAACGTGACCGGCGCACTCCATATGGGGCATGCCCTCAACGGGACATTGCAGGACCTGCTGACTCGCTGGCGCCGTATGCAGGGCTACGAAGCTCTCTGGATGCCGGGAACCGACCATGCCGGTATTGCGACGCAATCGATGGTCGAAAAGCGGATGAAGGAAGAAGAGGGGCTGACTCGCAATGACGTTGGTCGCGAAGCACTCGTTGAGCGAATCTGGAAGTGGAAGGACGCGTACGAACAGCGAATCCTCAGTCAGCTTAAAAGCATCGGAGCCAGTTGTGACTGGCGACGGGTTCGCTTCACGCTGGACGAGGTCTGTTCCAGAGCCGTGCGGCAGACCTTCTTCAGGATGTTTCAGGACGGGCTGATCTACCGAGGCAAACGGCTGGTCAACTGGGATACATACCTGCAGACTGCCGTTGCCGACGACGAAGTTTACGAAGAAGAAACGGATGGCCATTTCTGGACCTTCAATTACCCTGTCGTTGATGCGACAGCGGACGCCCCCCAGTCGATTTCGTTTTCGACAACTCGACCGGAAACGATGCTGGGTGATACCGCAGTCTGTGTTCATCCCACCGATGAGCGATACACGCACCTGATCGGAAAGCACGTCCGGATCCCTGTTAATGGACGTGTCATTCCCATCGTGGTCGATGCGCTGCTGGCGGACAAAACGCTTGGGACAGGTTGCGTCAAAGTCACCCCTGCTCACGATCCGAACGACTACGGCTGTTGGACTCGCAACAAGGAAAAGATGGGCGAGCCGATCAATATTCTGAATCCCGATGGGACACTGAATGAAAACGGTGGCCCCTGGCAGGGACAGGATCGCCTCGTCGCGCGCCAATCGGTTGTCGCCGAGATGGAGCGACTCGGACACTTCGAGAAAGTCGAAGATCGCAAGATCCCGCTCAAACACAGCGATCGTTCAAAGACGCCCGTCGAACCCTATTTGTCCGAGCAGTGGTTCGTGAAAATGGACACACTCGCACAGGCGGCGATCGATGCGGCGAATGATGGGCGAGTCACCTTCTATCCCGAACGATATCGACAGTCGTATCTCAGTTGGCTCGGTGAGAAACGCGACTGGTGTATCAGCCGTCAGCTCTGGTGGGGACATCGCATTCCGATCTGGTCACGCGAATTCTCGAAGGAAGACTTCGAACAGGCGTTTCCGGGCGGTTATCGGTTCAATCCTGACCATGAAGGAGCAAGCTGGTTCCACGGTTCTGTTTCCTTTGACGGAGCGAAGTACACGGTTCGCATCTGCTTCGACGAAGGGCATCCCGACATCGAGCGAGACTACGAATCGGCCGGATTCGTTCAGGAAGAAGATGTTCTCGATACCTGGTTCAGTTCAGCGCTGTGGCCTCACGCGACACTCGGCTGGCCAGACCGTCAACACAATCCGCCACTACGAGTGGCTGGCCGGTCCACGTTGGCTCCCGCAACGGCATCGTCCACAAACGAAGTTCTTGACTACTTCTATCCGGGAAGCGTCCTGGTCACGTCTCGCGACATCATCACCTTGTGGGTCGCCCGCATGGTGTTGACTGGTCTGTACAACATGGGTGATGTGCCGTTCAAGCATGTCTGCATCCATCCCAAGATTCAGGATGGTTTCGGCCAGACGATGTCGAAATCCAAGGGGAATGGCGTTGATCCGATTGAGTTGATCGAAAAGTACGGCTGCGATGGGATGAGATTTACGATCGCGTCTTTCGCGGGCGAGACTCAGGATGTTCGACTGCCGGTCGGGTACGAATGTCCGCATTGCCAGGCGGTGATTCCGCAGGAACCGCACCATTTGAAGTTCAAACCGGGCAAGCCGAAGATCAAGTGCCCGAAGTGCAAGAAAGAATCGCAGTATGCGACGCCGAACTATACTCCGGATGAAGGGGAACTAGTCGCGCGGATTGTGATCGAACGGTTTGAGTACGGTCGTAACTTCAGCAACAAGCTGTGGAACGCCGCCCGTTTCGCGATGCTGAATCTGGAAGGATATGCACCCGGGCCCATCGCGGATACGGATCTTGCCATCGAAGACCGCTGGGTTCTTTCGCGTCTTGCCACGGTGACAGACGAAGTAACGTCGTTGCTGGGGGGCTACAAGTTCGATGCAGCCACGCGTTCGCTTCGCGACTTCGTCTGGAACGAATTCTGTGACTGGTACCTGGAAATGATCAAGCCGCGACTGCGTGATGAGGCACTAAAGCCGGCCGCTCAGCGCGTGTTGGTCATGGTTCTCGACACGACACTGCGTCTGCTACACCCGTTCACTCCCTTCATCACGGAAGAACTGTGGCAGCGATTAAAAGAAATCGCTCCTGAGCGAGGCTTGCCGAACCCTGCGCCAGCACATGACGCCGTTATCACTGCCCCGTGGCCAACGGGGCTCGAGACCTGGCGTGACAGCGCACTGGAACAACGGTTCCAGCGTCTGCAGGAATTGATCGTTGCAGTCCGCAATGTTCGTGGAACGTACAACATCAGCCAGGC
>CAIWEX010000834.1 GCA_903911795.1 uncultured Schlesneria sp. | reverse complement strand
CTGCAAAGCCAGTGCGCCCCGGCACCCGCCCTGAGAAAAAGATCTGGTTAACTTTGACTCCACCCTACAGCCAGACCAGCTTCAAAAAGGAATTGGCCCTGTCAGTCGGTCGCCGACGTCATGTTTGCCGTCCACCCGTCTTGATCAAGTCGATCAATTCTTTAGTAGAAAGCTTTCCGGCCTGGTCTGTCCCGTCGAGAATCCCGGCAACGAGGTTTCGTTTGTCGGCGTGCAGTTTCAGAATCTGTTCTTCAATCGTTTCCTTGGCGACCAGGCGATAGACCGTCACCGGACGGGTCTGGCCAATGCGGTGAGCTCGATCTGTCGCCTGATCTTCAACGGCGGGATTCCACCAGGGATCGAGATGAATCACGTAGTCGGCCCCGGTCAGGTTCAGACCGGTTCCGCCAGCCTTCAGTGAGATCAGGAAGAAATCCCCTTCGCCACGCTGAAAGGCATCAACGCGTTCCTGCCGCTTCTTGGGAGGTGTCTTCCCATCCAGATACTGATACGAGATCTTCTTCTCGTCGAGAGCTTCGCGGATCAAAGCCAAGTGGGATGTGAATTGACTGAAGACGAGCGCGCGGTGCCGACCCTCGCGCAGTTCATCAACGGTTTCCAGGAACAAATCGAGTTTCGCGGACGACTTGTCCCAAGTCTCGTCAACTAATCGAGGATGGCAGGCCAGTTGACGGAGTTTGGTCAACGCTGCCAGAACCTGGAATCGTTGATCCTTACCCTGACCTTCTTCGATTTCCAATCCGGTCAAATGCGTCACCGCCCACAGGCGAGCATCCTCATAACACTTTCGCTCAGAATCGGAGAGTTCGGCGGTGAGCTGAATTTCGGTTCGTGCTGGCAATTCCTTCAAGACTTCCGATTTTGTGCGACGCAGGACGAACGGGCGTAGCACACGTGACAAGGCGTGACGACGCTCGTCGACTTTGGACTTTTCGATGGGGTCAGCAAACACCTCGCGGAACCGTTCCCAGCTTCCGAAAAGCCCTGGTGATACTCCTCGAAAGACGCTCCAGAGATCACCCAGATGGTTTTCACACGGTGTGCCGGTTAATGCCAGCCGCCAGTCCGCTTCCAAGCCTCGCACGACTTGCGCCGTCTTGGTCTGACTGTTCTTGATGTATTGGGCTTCGTCGAGGACCAGCGTGCCCCATTTCACCGTCGACATTGCTTCGGCGTGCTGTTGAAGCAAATGGTAACTGGTGATCAGCATATCACCCGGGCCAAGATTCTTCAGGGATTCGACGCGGTCCGTATCGCGATACATGATGGAATTCAGCGTCGGCGCAAAACGTTCCGCTTCACGCTGCCAGTTTGCCCCAACAGAGACTGGCGCCACAACCAGGATCGGTCCCACGTCGCGACGTTTGATCAGCACCGCCAGTGCCTGCACTGTCTTACCGAGTCCCATGTCATCGGCGAGGATGCCACCGACACCCCATTCGGCCAGCCGACACAGCCATTTGTAACCTTCGACCTGATAGTCGCGCAGGTCGGCCGTCAACGTCGTTGGGACTTGCGGGTCCAGTTCAGTGGCGCGGTTCATTCGCGCCAAAGTCTCTTTCCACTTTTTCGATGCTTTGATCGCCGTCTTGTCTTCGAGCAATTCAGCAATGACTGGCGCCGCGGTGGAATTGAATTCCAACTTGCCGCGATTGCTGTGCAACATGTCGGCCACGGCAGCCAATCGATCACGAAAAGCCTGGGTGATCGATGCGAATTGTCCCTTACCGAGCGAGACATACCGCCGACCTTCGCGTAATGCAGCCAGCAACGCGGCCAGCGGAAACTTCTGCCCCCCCAATTCAATCGAGCCAGTCAACCCAAACCAGTCATGCTGGTCCTTGATCTCAACTTTGAGTGACGTTGCAGAAATGTCGCCGAGGACTGCCATCGTGCGAACTTCGGCATCGGATGGCCAGACAACGATCGGATCATTCTCGGGCCGAGCTCGTAACGCGTCGAGCAGGTCCAGAACATCATCATCGGTATTGAGCGACCAGGCGAATTGTCCGGACTTTGTGAATCGATTCAGAAACAATTCTTCCGATAGCGTGGTCGCGCGACGAAATTCGGCTTCGAGATCCCTTTCCACACGGACGCGATCACTGGACTTGGTCGACGTCGATTTCCTTCCTGCGACTTCCACCGCTCCTTCACCCGGAACAAAACTCTGGCCCAATGGCGCAGGCGTTACCTTCAAATCAATTGTCGCGCCAGTCGGGGTGATCGGGTGAATCCTGAGCGAAATTCGTTCATCGGCAGGGACCAGTTCTCCTTTCAGAGATGCTGGCAAATTGATGGGTAACCTGGTTTCCAGAGCCGGCAACAACTGGGCGTATTGTGCCTGAGCCTCCGGTGGAATGGTCACGGGATTCTGGATCAACGAGCTGCATAACAGCAGGACTTGACTCTCGGCATCAGCGACAATGACTTCCGAGCGATTCTCATCGTACGCGACGATCGTTCGACAACAGAACGTCTGTCGGATGGTGTAACTCGTCAGCGGACGACCATCCAATTGCGGTTCCAGTTTCCAGGAACCATCATGTTCATCCAGAGAAAGTCCAACTTTGCCCTGCCGTACTGTGACCGATTTCGATTCCACAAATACAAGTGGGTGGGCAATCAGGGCTCGAAATACATCTCCCAGTTCAAACTCGTCCGGTTCGTCCTGATAGCGGCCGATTTTGGCAGCTCGGAGCACCTGCATGTCGATCGGAAGCAGATTAAAACCTGACTGCGTAATAGCGTCCCAGCGAATCCGTCGCCCTTTACTCCATGTATCGCGTTTCTTGGCATTGGCAATCTGCTCAATCGGCTCGACCTCGATCCGGCTGTATCGAGAATCCAGATCAATTCGCCAAGCCAGTCTCGTTTGCTGAACGGGAACGGCCTCGACGACCTCATCGCTCGTCTGGACAGTCTTGGCCAATTCAGCGAGTTGGCCGAGGGCTATTTTCCAGTTCGGCTCTTCGCAGCCCAGGATCTTCTTGACGATCGGGACCATCGGGTTTTTAGCGAACAGCGTCTTCAAATAAAATGCCGCAGCGTAGGTGTGCTCGCAGAGATAACCGACGTCAAAGGGCAGCGGTCGCTGGCACGTACAATGATATTGAAGGCACAAATCGAGGGACCGAGGTGAGGGGTCCGCCACGAGTTCAACGGTTTGACCGCCGACTTTCGTTGTTATGGTGTTTTCAAGGACGTCGTAATCTACTCGAATCACCTTGTAAATCAGCGGAACTCCCCGCGATTGACTGCTCCGACTATGTTCTTCCAGAAAGGCCACCAACTCGTTGTCCCAGACTTCGAGAATCACATCCAACGACAAACCGTCGTCGCTTGATCGAGTGACCTGATTCTTCTTCGACTTTTCAAACATGCTTGTCCTGTCCTTGGAATCCGGCAATCTTCGAATACCGAATTTTATTCACGGCATTGTTTTGACGATGATATGATGGCCAACGATTGCAGGAACATCCAGCAAGATCGTGGTTGACTGAGCATGGATTCCGGACCGATTTTCGGTCACTTTCGCGGTGCCCACCGAGGGTCGACGAAGGCTGAAAAAGACGAAACCGCCGAGAAAACAACGGCTTCCCCAGCGGTTCAAGGCTATTTAACGGAGAGGGGGGATTCGAACCCCTGGTAGGGTTTGACCCCCACGCCGCTTTAGACGCTTCTACAAATCGAAGTGCCACGAAGGTCGGAAGTTGGTCGCAATCCGACAGCCTGCGTCACTAGTTCGCGGAGGCATTGAAGATCTCGTTGATGTTCTTGATCAGCTTCAAGGGAATCACCAGGCGTGACTTGGCGCCGTTTGGCTCCAACGTCAGTGAATACCCCAAGTACGATGGTTCCTGCTTCAAGCCAGAGAGGGCCTGGATATTGATGGGGGCGTCCTTGTTGTTGGCTGCGATCGCCTTGAGGACTCCCATGGTAATGCGCGAAATGTCGACCAGTGCCAAAACGTTTGTCTTTTCGTCAAATTGCTTTCGAGCGACCGCTGCGGGGCTGCTTTTTGAAGGTACGGTGTCCAGAGCTTTGACCATCTCTTCCAGTTCGGCTTTTCCGCCGCCGGTTGTCTGGACGACTCGATTCGACTGGTAGAGTATCCGTTGCTGCATTCCAGTTTCGCCCATCATCACCGACACAATTCTACGCTGAAGACCCGTAGGATCCATGGCTTCGCTGTATTCATGGCTGGTTGTGATCACGTCGACATTGGCAGTGCCGATCTTCTCGGCGTTCATTTCCAGTTTTGACGTCTGGGTGAACTGCGGCGTCTGTATTTTGGTATCGCCGATGGCCTTCATCAATTCGCGACTCACTTCACGCATCGTTTCTGGAGAGCGAACGGCGGTCACGCCACCGGCCCGCAGGACTTGAGTTTCACCAACGATATCCATGTAAAGCGACATCTCGTCGAGTTTCTCGGCTGTCAATTTCTTGATAGCGGTCTCCATCCGCATTGCTTGTTCTGGAGTCAGTTCGTTGCTCATCATTTGACGAGTCATATTCATGGACCATTCGATCATCCCCGAAAGATCCAACTTCGTACCAGCATAAATCGCCTTTCCAACGGGCAACCGGTCAAACAGGTTCAGTTCACCGGCAGGCTGACTTGCCAGGGCCTTTGCGGTTGCTGTCCCCTCATTCACCTGCAGTCGATCGTCGTATCGAATGTCGGTACCTGCGACGGACAATCCCATGACGAGGCTGTTGGAATCCCGGACGCCTGCGATCAACACCGCCCCGAGAACACGGTACATGTCGAATGCCGCAGTCATCTGGGCTTTCTGTTCTTCTGGAATGATCTCCTGAATCCGGTCGATGAACGCGTTTAACTGCGGTTCAGCCTGCTCAAGTTCATCAGAAAAGTCCTCGGCAAGTTGCTTGATATTGACGAGGACAGCAACGTCGGCAGTGTCGAAGAGCTTCTTCGAGGCCTGATCGATCCTCGACCAGAGTGGCTTCCCTTCGCCATCCATTCGCTTGCGAACTTGTTCCAGGGCATCTTCGTCGGTGGAGTAGGCAATCAGCTTTCCGGAACTGTGAATTTCAAATTGCGACTGAAGGGTATCCTTCACATCGTCAACGTCCTTGGCCGTCATGACAAAGACCACCGTCGGTGGAACCTGTGGTTCGGCGAAGACAATGACAAAAATGTCCTGAGTAGGATCGACTCCCTTTAGTCCGGGATTTCCGAAACCTTGTCCCAGTTGAATTTTCGCGCCGCGGACAACGGCACCGACCCCGGTTTGAACGTCATCGACAAAGTCGGCGAGTTTTTCGAGTGTCGCATCTGGTGCTTTCAATCGTATGACAACGCATGCGGTCGAAGGAACAGCATCGGCTGGGGCTCCCAGCACAACCGCAGGAGCGATCCAGCCGACTGTGCCGACAATCACTCCGAATACAATCCGAGACAGCCATGTGTGCATGATTTATGCCTTAGAGGAGAACCAGATGATGTCGGTGCACAAAAGGAGCCAATGCGTTAGCGGACGATCGTTGCTTTCTTGATGGAATCCAGGTTTGGAAAGTTTGCTTCCAGGAACTTGTTTCCTTCGGACTGGATCCGCCCCTGTTGTTTGCTGGGGGCTTCACCGTAGACACTGTAGAGCTTCTCAACGACATCCATACCCTCGATGACTTCACCGAAGGGAGCAAACCCCATGTCATCGAGTCGGCTGTTGTTGGTGTAGTTGATAAAGACCTGAGTCGTACGTGAGTTCTTGCCGGATGTTGCGAAAGTGATGTACCCCTTCTTGTTCGATTTGCGAACGGGATCATCCTTGATTTTCTCTTCGCGCCATTTGTCCATCACCTTGGGATCGCCATTGATTCCGAACTGAACCATGAAAGGTTCGGGCTTCTGGACAACTCGGAAAAACTTGCAGTCATCATAGAACTTTTCGGTCACCAGTTCGCGAAAGCGTTCCGCACCCAGGGGAGCCCAATCACTATGAACGAGCACGACGAAATTTCCCGCTGACGTTTCGAACTTGACCTTGTAGTCACCCGAACCCGCTTCGCCCGCGACCTGCTGAATCTCGCCATCTTCCTTGGCCAGAGGAGGTGCCTTTGTGACGGCCGTATCTCCCTTAACATGGCCGGGACCCGATCCGCATCCTGCCAGAAAACCCACTAAGGCCAGGCACAACCACTGTCGTCGCTGCATCGCTTCACTCCTGAGAAGTGTTCATTGATTATTGAACGTTGTCTTACGAACTGTGCGACGATTCTAGTCAACGCTGACGTGACATTGAAGTCCGCCGTCGGAATGCTCAACGATTACGGACGTTACGTTCTGCGATTTTGTGCCAGATTCCGTGTAACCTGACGAGCGAAACTCCTCAGGATACGCCATGAACACCATTCCCCCAACTCGTTGCCCCTCCTGCTCGGCCGAAATCCCGGCAGATGCACCGCAGGGATTGTGTCCGCAGTGCCTGCTGCGGGGAGTCGCTTCGCTGGTAGATTCCCCTGCATTTGCCAGTCGAGAACAGCCGAAGACTGGCTCTGCAAGTTCCCCTGCCGGTGGCCGATCCCGGCCACCGGCCTCAGCAGACCGCCGCGAACCCCCTTCGATTGAGGAATTGGCAGCCGCGTTTCCGCACCTGGAGATCCTCGAACTGATCGGTCGGGGCGGAATGGGGTTTGTCTACAAGGCCAGGCAGACCAAGCTTGATCGACTGGTCGCACTGAAGATTCTGCCGGGACATCTGGCAAATGAACCTTCGTTTCACGAACGCTTTGAGCGTGAAGCGCGTGTGTTGGCGAAACTTCAGCACCCGTTGATTGTCAGCGTGTACGACTTCGGTGAAGTCGCCACACGTGATGCCGGTTCGATTTTCTACCTGATGCTGGAATATGTCGACGGTGTCAATCTGCGAGAAGCGATGCGAGCCGGAAGGTTCACACCTGAACAGACACTAGCCATCGTTCCGCAGGTCTGTGACGCTCTGCAGTACGCACATTCCAAGGGAGTCCTGCATCGCGATATCAAGCCAGAAAACATCCTGCTGGATTCCGATGGTCGCGTGAAGATCGCAGATTTTGGAATCGCGAAAGTCCTCGATCCGAATCTGGAACCAAACAGCGGATTGCGATACCCAGGTCCCGTCAGTGAGTCGGAAATGGCGGTGACGCGATTGACGGCGACGGGGTCGGTTCTTGGAACACCGCTTTATATGGCGCCCGAACAACTGATCAGCCCGAACGCGGTTGACCACCGGGCCGACATCTATTCCCTGGGAGTCGTGTTTTATGAGATGCTGACGGGCGAATTACCGATGGGCCGGTTCGCCCCGCCTTCAGCCAAATCGATGACGGAACGGCAGATCGATCTGCGAGTCGATGAAATTGTTATGCGGGCATTGGCCAAGGAACGCGAACTGCGCCAGCAGTCTGCGGGTGAAATGAAGACCGAGGTGGAAACGGTTTCCGCACGTGTCCAGCCTTCGCCAGCCAATGTCAGAGTGAACGAGCGGGCCGCACCGCCACCCGCTTCGCCGCCATCCGATTTCTATCAGGATCTTCGAAAAGTTATCGTAACTTTGTTGTTCCTGAGCTTTCTGTGTGCGGCGATTCCGCTGGTTCTGTTCATCGTCTTCGTTCCTGTCATGTTCGTGAACGCCGTCATGTTCGGGATCGCCGCTAATGAGATGGGTGAAGTTGCGGGGGGTGTTCTCTGCATTGTTTTCGATCTGATTCTGGCTTCCATCGTCTGGAACTTCTGGTTGAAAAAGGTCTCGCCACGCCGCGCCGGGTTGTTTATGCGTCGGCTGTTTTATCCAGATGATTCACAATCTTCGAAGGATTCCCGCCAGAATCCAGCGGCATCGAAGTCTGTGGAGGATTCTTATTCAGGGGCCGCAGGCTGGTGGGCGCTCGTGGCAGTGATTGGCGGATACTTTTATTTTGTGCCATTGTGGCAAATGGTTGCCTCGAGGGCGGATGGTCCATTCGACCAACTTTCACCACAACCCGAGCCAGCGACCATCGGCATTATCCTGATCGCCCTTTCCTGTATGGCGGCGCTGGTTGTTCCCATCGTTCTGGGATGGCGACATCTGATTCGGCAACGTCACAATTGTGGACGAGAAGGAGTTTTACCGGCTCTTCTTGCAGCATTGGCAATTCCGCTGCTAATCCTTGATCTTCCGATTGTCTTCCTGTTTTACTCGTTGCAGGAGTCACTTCGGCACCATTTGACTGCTCGCAATTTCATCGATTTGACGATGCTGGTTCCTATTCTGGCGGGATTCACCTGCCTCGTGGTGGATGTCTCGATCCTTGTTGCAACGTGGCGGTGGGTCACACGAACGCCATTCTTCAAGAGACGGAGTTCCGCAGAAAACGCGACATCCCCATCATTCGCGCGACGGATTTGCGGCCTGGTTCTGATTGCGGTAGCAGTCGCCATGACCGCGAGTTGGTACGCCTACATTTCCAATGAGATATTGCCTATGCGGCAGCAGGCTGTTGCGAGGGTAGTTGAGATCGACAATCGATTGGTACAGTCACGCGAGGAACTCGTCTCGTTGTCGCGGCAACTGGAAAAGGCTCAAACACTGGAAGATTCAAATGCACTCGACGACTCGATTTCGCGAGTGACGAACCAGATGGTCGAACTGCGCCAGGAACGAATGCCACTCATTGCAATGTGGGCTGATAACGGGGCTATCACGTTTCTGCCGTACTCGATGATTACCCTTCCACTGGTCGTCATTGGCTGTGCCATGATCGTCAAAAGAAATCGAGTGATCCTGGGGATTGGTGCGGCTGTTTGTACGACGATGGTCTTGATCGGGGTGTCCCGATGGATCTCGGAAAATCAACGACGGAACTTTTCGATATCGCCGCATCAACAGCCCGTTGACCAACAGTTCGTCGACCGGGACGCCGTCAATCAAAGTTCTCAGAGTGGGCAGCGAAGTCGTCTCTTGCCGACAGCCCTGAAAGAGGCTGAACAGCTTCGCTTGATCAAGTTCATGGACTACCCCTGCATTGTGCCACGATCGCAACAACCCATTGGAATCGCAGGTGACAATCGAGAAACCATGATTGCGGCCTTTTCCTCAGCGTTGATTCGGCTGCCCCATTCGACAACGTCGATCTCGTATTCTTATCCGATGGATCCATCGACTCGAACGACGCAGACTCTCACCACACCATACCCTTGCGATTATGTCGCTTGCGACTGGACATTCGGGAACGCGAACGCTCGCCTTATCTGCTATCTGCGACCGCCGGGTGCTTACGACTTCAGTGGGGATATGTTAACAACGGCTGCACTTGATGAAATCACTCCAGAAGAACGCGCTCAAATTGCGACTCAGACTCTTGAAGTCATTAAAAAAGTCGGGGCGCAATTCGCACCGACACACCATCCCGTCACCGAATCTGAATGGATAACAGCCATCAGCGGTCCACATTTGCGATTCAGCCTATTGCCACGGGCAATTACGAATCTTCCGAATGGAGCCCCCTTTGATGATCTGTTCGATGGCGGAGAATATGGCTGCCTGGCAGTCCTGACCGAACAATCGACCACGTTGATGGTCCGCGAAGGTCATTCATTTACGAAATTGGAACTTCAGACGCCAGAGCCGATACGTCGGCTTCACGAGTCGCTTCTGGAGATGGTTCAGAAAAATCGTCAGGAAGCCGTGAAGTCGTTTCTCGACACGGTCCAGCGTGCGGCCATGGAAAGGAACTTGCAGACGTTGCGGATGTGTCTGACCGACGATGGGCGCGACGAATGGGATTTCAAAGACCTGCAACTGCAGACGAAGTTTCTGGATCTTGCGACGTTTTCCGATCTTGTCATCGAACACGACATTGCCACAGCGAAATGGACAGACAAAAGCGGCGAGCAGCGTTCACTCGTCCTGCGCCGGATCGCAGGAAAATGGAAAATCGACTCGTTGGTAGGGAAGATCGCCTGGGATGTGTACAACAATGAGAAAGTTCCAACGAATTCCGATGATCCCGCGGACGCACTTCGCCCTGAAAACAATGGTGATTTCTAATCGCTTCCGACCTGTTGCCGACCTTTGTTCTTAAACGTTCTTCTTTTTGTCGTCGAGCCTACGTGATGGATGCCGGATCCCAATTTGCGACGACCCAGTGGACTCAGATTCTGCTGTCGCAAGGTGAGTCGGCCCAGGCTCGTGTCGCGTTGAATCAACTTTGCACTTCGTATTACGCACCCGTTCAGACATTCATCCGGTGCAGTCTGCAGCGTGGCGAATCGGCCGACGATCTGACTCAGGAATTTTTCACCCGCATCCTCACTGGACGAGCGTTTGCGAATGTTGATCCAGATCGAGGACGATTTCGTTCCTACCTGCTGGGAGCCGTCAAGCATTTTCTATCTGACAAACGCGACCGGGAACGAACGATCAAGCGCGGTGGCTGTGCCAGTCACATCAGCCTTGATGCGGTGGCTGACACATCTGGAATCGATGTCGCCGATCCGAATGCACCGTCCCCCGAAGCCGCCTTCGAAAAGCAATGGGCACTGACACTCCTGGATCGGGCTCTGGACCAATTGCGCACCGAAAT
>CAIWEX010000833.1 GCA_903911795.1 uncultured Schlesneria sp. | reverse complement strand
GTTCTTACCTTTGCGCCCCTGCGCCTTGGCGTCTCTGCGTTAAATTCTTGTCCGGATTGAAAAGTTGAATCCGAACTATCGCAAAACGCTTTCAAAAACATGGAATGAGAAGTCTGCTGAAGACACAGGCTGGAAGCCTGTGCCACGTAATGCCTACGCTGACCGCACCACGCTCTACTCAGCGTGATGAAGTCAAATGAAGCTTTCGAAATGTGGCGTGACTGACTGCAAACTTCTCGTCGCGTTGCCAACCTGCGTTCCGCTTCCTTACGGGCGCGGCTCCTGTGCCTGTGTTCAAAGTCCCTTGTTGCAGGGCGTAGTCGGAGTTCTGTACTTCCTACGCGGTTAAACACTTCTGACAAGTTGCAGATTCGCCTGACAATGTCGTCATGAGAGGCTTGTCCGTCGGAAGAGTCGATTATCATATGAGGACGATGTTTTGAGGCTGATCTGCCGCTGATTGTTGTTCTTCCGGAGAATTCCATGCGCGCTGCGAATCGAATGATCGTGACCCTGTGCGGTGGTTGGGCCCTGGTGATGATCGTTGCGTCCGCTCAATCCGCGGATGTTGATCCTGCTTTGGCGGCGGCACGGCAGAAATTTTTGCGTGAGATGAAGAGCAAGTCGCCTGAGGCACGAGTTGAAGCGGTAGTGGCCTTTGCGAAAGTGCCCTCTCCCGAAGCCGTGGAAGTGCTGCTGAAACGGGGACTTCAGGAATCGGAACCGACAGTTCGAACGGCAGTGCGACGAGCCCTGCGTGACATGGGGAGTGACCCCGCAACGCACAAGTCGCTGATGACCGAATTTGTCCGCAATTCGAAAAAGCCCGATCACGAAGAGGTCTTGTCGGGACTGCTCGGAGGGATGCTTGCGACTCGGGACACGGCACGAATCGACGATGTGGTTAAGGCACTGGATGAATACCTCGTCAGTCCCAAAGGGCATCTGATAGTTCCGATGAGCTTGATTGACGATCTCGGGACCGAAGGCGGGGCTGAAGCTGTGCGGATGATCGGCATCCTCAGTAAAGCCAAGCCGTTTGAAACGCAGTTTGGGTATCGCCGATGCGTCGTTCAGGCGATGACTCGAATCCACGATCCTGCCGCTGTCGGGTTTCTCGTCGAGATGCTTCCAGGTTCGCGAGGCCTCGTTCAGGCTGAAATCATCGAGCATCTGACGCGAGTCACCAAGCTCAAGTACAAAGACAATGATCGCGACTGGACGCTTTGGTGGATGGAAAACAAAGCGACATTCAAATTTCCTGCAGTGATCGCGGCCGAAGAAGTGGTCGATCCGAAGCAGACGACCTACTACGGCATACCGATCTGTGCGAAGCGAATTGTATTCGTGCTTGATACGTCGGGAAGTATGCGCGGCTACCCCATGGAAGCCGCCAAGATGGCTCTGCTGAAAACGGTCGAGTCGCTTCCTGAGTCCGTCAGTTTCGATATGGTTTTGTTCGACAAGACGGCCACCATCTGGCAACCGCGATTGCTGCCAGCAACCGTTCAGGCCAAGCAGATGGCTGCTCAAACGGTCATTGCACGAGGGATGAGCGTGGGGACGGCATCACACGCTGCTCTAAATGCGGCATTCAGTCTCGAACCGGAGGTGATCTATTTTCTGTCCGACGGCGAGCCAACCGATGGCAACCCATCACAGATTATTGAATCGATGTCGGAACGGAACAGAACGCGTAGGATCTCAATCCACACCATTGGTGTTGTGACTCAAAAGGGGGGCGGAGCCGGGCTGACTTTTTTCATGAAGCCATTGGCTGAGCACAACTTTGGCTCTTTTCGGCTGGTGGAGTGAGTCTTGCTCGCAGAAAAAACATTGTGACGCTGACACGCACTCCCGCCGGAACTCGTTTCCACCACTTCCCAATTGCTGCCGTGACGCTCGTTCGATAGCATCTGTCTCTAGACGCTTCCGCTTCGTAGCAGACTGGATGTTGTGATCGTGGCATTCCTCAAAGTAACCAAGGGACCCTCCGCCGGGCAGATTATTGCTCTGCAGGCTGAGCGTACGATCATGGGGCGCCACCCCACGTGCCAGGTTGTCCTTGATGACGGTGCCGTCTCACGCAACCACGCACATATCGTATTCGACGGAAGTCGTTACTATCTTGAGGACTTGCGCAGTCGAAACGGGACCGAAATCAATGGCATGCGAGTCGGCGTGAAAGCCGAACTGCGAGATGGCGACTCGATTCGCGTTTGTGACCACACATTTCAATTTCTGAAAAACCTCGACCGCGAACCCCCAGCAGCCCGCAAAAAAGTCGTGTTGGGGAACCAGGAGGCTCATCCCGCGACGCGGACACTTGAGGACGAAGATGATTCCCGGCCGACCGGGCCTCAGGCTGTCATTCCCGAGAATCCTTCGGTCCTTGAATTCGATGGGCCAATGGCCGGCGAGGGATCGTCGGTTCTGTCGGCACTGGAAGCAAGTTCCACAGGCCGCGGCTTGCGATTGAATGTTCGCCCCGAAATCAAATTGCGAGCGATCCTCGAGATCAGTTCCGCACTGGGACGCGTGCTTGATCTGCCAGAGGTCTTGACCGTCATCCTGCAGTCACTGTTCAAGATCTTCAGTCAGGCTGATGCTGGGTTCGTCCTGCTGAAGGATCTCGACAGCGACAAGTTGCGAGTCCGCGCGTCGAAGTGCCTGAATCCCAATGATGACGAAGTTCCGATCAGCATGACGGTTGTTCGCCAGGCGATGGCACAGACTCAGGCAATTTTAAGTGCCGACGTGATGGGTGATCGCCGTTTCCGCAGTAGTGAAAGCCTGACGGATCTGAAGCTACGTTCGCTGATGTGTGCTCCGCTCGTCGCTTCCGATGGAACGGCCATGGGTGTGATTCAACTCAGCACCCTGGAAGTTTCCACTCCGTTCAGTAATGACGACCTCGAT
The DNA here is from genome assembly GCA_903911795.1 of uncultured Schlesneria sp. Lineage (GTDB taxonomy): Bacteria > Planctomycetota > Planctomycetia > Planctomycetales > Planctomycetaceae > Schlesneria. Next base: position 12,407 of record CAIWEX010000833.1, on the reverse strand, counting down.
CTGCTGGTGAGTGTGTCTGCCCAGGCAGCGCTGGCAGTTGAGAACGCAACACTGCACGATGCGATCGTTCGACGTCGGGATATGGAACGTGACATGGCCTTTGCGGCTCAGGTGCAGCAGGGATTTCTCCCCAGCGTGCCACCGCAGGCAGCAGGTTTCGAGTTCGCGGACTACTACAAATCGGCGTATCAGGTCGGCGGCGATTACTTCGACTACATCAAGCTGGCAGACGGTCGAATCGCGGTCGCCATTGGCGACGTTGCAGGTAAAGGCGTTTCCGCCGCATTGTTGATGGCTCGCTTGCATGCATCGGCCCGTTACCACCTGATCAGTTCGCCATCGCCAGGGACGGCAATGACCGGGCTGAATACGGAAGTCAGCAACAGCGGGCTGGGATTCCGGCTGATTACCCTCGTATTTGCGATTGTTGATCCCCGGTTGAAGACGGTTTGCATTGCGAATGCAGGGCATCTTCCCCCCGTACATCGGCTTGCCAATGGCAAGGTCAGTCTGATCGGGATGCAGGAATCAGGCTTGCCGATCGGCGTGCTGCCAGAGCAGCAATTCAACGAGATGACAATCGACCTTCGTCCCGGCGAGTCCTTGCTGTTCTATACGGATGGCATTACCGAAGCGATGAATTCGAAAGAAGAAATGTTTGGCAAGGATCGCCTGCTGACGGCCGTCCCACCCGACTGTGCAGATGCGGATTCAATGGTGACCGCTCTGATTGATTCGGTCGAGGCGTTCTGTGGGCACTCGCCGCAACGTGACGATATCTGCGTCACTGCGGTTCGGTGTGTCTCGTAACAAGGGATGCTTCTCGGTGACGCTTGATAGTCGGCAAGTGCTCGGTGATGGTGGCCATGTCGCGCGACGTTTGGGGGCCTACGAATCACGTCCGCAGCAGTTGGAGATGGCGGCTGCTGTGGAGAACGCCATCGAGGCGGGCGAACACCTGATTGTTGAAGCCGGGACCGGAACCGGAAAAAGCTTTGCCTACCTTGTTCCCGCAATCCTGGCAGCAACTAAAGGGCAGGGAGAAGGGGTCCCGCGCCGAAAGGTTGTAATTTCGACCCATACGATCAGTCTGCAAGAGCAATTGATTGCCAAGGATATTCCGTTCCTCAATGCGGTCCTGCCCGTTGAATTTTCAGCGGTCCTGGTCAAAGGCCGATCGAACTACATCAGCCTGCGACGACTCAAAGGGGCGGTTGACCGATCCGGTTCACTGTTCTCGCAACCAGAGGATATGGAACACCTGAAGCAGATCGTCGACTGGTCTCGTGATACCGGCGATGGCAGTCTGTCTGACCTGTCGTTCAAACCGAATTCGACGGTCTGGGACGAAGTTCGCAGCGAACATGGCAATTGCCTCGGTAAGTCGTGCCCCACGTACGATAACTGCCTGTACTATCGAGCCCGTCGACGCATCTGGAATTCAGACATCCTGGTCGTGAATCACGCTCTGTTTTTTGCCGATCTGGCATTGCGCCGGGAAGGGGCCAGCGTGCTTCCCGACTACGATGTGGTGGTCTTCGACGAAGCTCACACTCTCGAACAGGTCGCGGCAGATCATTTGGGACTTTCGGTCACCGGGGGGCAGGTCGAATACCTGATGAACCGGTTGTACAACGATCGAACTCAAAAGGGATTGTTGACCAAACTTCCTCTGAATGATGCCGCGTCGTTCACCTTGCGGACTGCTGCCGAAGAGCAAGTCGACCGGATTCGGTTTGTCAGCCGTGATCTGTTTGCAAATCTCGCTGAATGGCGTCAGAACGCGGGTGCTCGCAACGGGCGTTTGCGTCGACCTCCAGATGTCGTCAATGAAGTCTCGCCACTCCTCAAAGAGCTTTCGGCGCGAATCGTTGAGCTTTCGACTCCCATCACACGCGATGAAGAGCGAATCGAATTCACCTCGGCGGCAGAACGCTGCATCGGCCTGGCAAATTCGCTGAATTCGTGGATGCAGCAATCGGACTCAGATTACGTCTACTGGATCGAGACCAGCGGACCGCAACAGCAACGCGTTCGCCTGGTTTCCGCCCCTGTGGATGTGGCACCGGTGCTGCGTGACGAACTGTTTAACAAGGTGAAAACCGCGATCCTGACGAGTGCGACGCTGGCCGTTGGGAAGCAGAGTTTTGATTTCATCCGGCAGCGACTCGGGCTGATTCGCACGAATGAACTGAAACTCGGCAGCCCCTTCAACTACGCCGAGCAAATGAAGCTCTTCCTGCCGGAAGGAATGCCTGATCCGACGGAAGCTCCGTCTGAATACTTGAGTGCCGTCTGCCGAAAGATCCAGCATTACGTGGACGAGACTCGCGGGCACGCATTCGTCTTGTTTACCAGCTACCAGATGCTTCGCGAAGTGGCTCGCAGAATGACACCGTGGTTCATCTCCCAGAACTACGGGCTGTACGTTCAAGGTTCTGACATGCCACGAACGATGCTACTTGAAAAATTTCGTCAGGACCCGGCGGGGGTTTTGTTCGGAGCCGACAGCTTCTGGCAGGGGGTCGATGTTCCAGGCGATGCCTTGCAGAATGTGATCATCGCAAAGTTGCCGTTCAGCGTTCCAGACCACCCGCTGCTGGAAGCCAGGCTGGAGGCAATTCGCGCTGATGGTGGTAACCCATTCTTCGATTACCAAGTTCCTGAAGCGATCATCAAACTGAAGCAAGGGGTAGGGCGACTGATCCGGACGAAAACGGATACCGGAATTGTCGCAATTCTGGACCCTCGTGTTCGTACCAAACGCTACGGCCAACTGTTCCTCGACAGCCTCCCTGCATGCACAGTCTACGGCGGGGATGAGTCGTTCGATTAGCCGTGACCTTATCCTGAACCATCGGTCAACGAGGAAATTCGAATCAGTTCTTCAGTGCAGCAAGCGGATTACCTCGATCAACCAGCGGCAGTTTCACAGGCTTACCAGCACAGTGCGAGGCGAAGACGGCGTTGATCATCTCCACGATGGCGCGTCCGTCGTACATGCTGCATCCAGGCTGGCGGTCTTTTTGAATAGCTTCGAGCAGGTCTTTCACGGCGGCAACGTTACCCAGGTGCAAACCGCCGTCCTTGATGGTTTCTGGTTTTCCGACACCATTCGACGTGATCTGCTGCCAGTTCGCACCACTGCGGCCCGGCGACCAGCCAGCATCCTTCAAAATCCAGGTCGGAGCGGGAAATCCAGTACCGATTTCGATGACTCCTTTACTGCCGAAGATCTGCAGTCCGAAGCGAGAAGGGGTTCCTCCTTTTCCGCGCACAGAACTGAAACTGCCGATCACACCTTTTGAAAATGTATATCGAGCGTGAATCGCATCCCCAGCCAACGGCCCGACACCTTCGTTTCCCTCTGTGACATGAGCAGCGGTAACGGTCTGGCCACCCTGAGAGACCGTTGCAAAACAATCGACGGCGTCACCGCAAAAGAATCGCATCAGGTCCAGTACGTGTGATCCCAGCACCCAAAGATCTTCGCCTCCGCCGCGTTGGTCTTCCTTGCCTCGCCCACGTAATTCCAGGATGTCGCCAATCTCGCCGTCTGCAATCATCTTCCGGGCGAGAAATGCTGTTGACGAATAGTGAGTCTGGTGCGCGAGTGCGAGCTTGGTGTGTCGCATCTCACACGCCCGAATCACTTCGTCAGCTTGCCCGGGCGTCGGGACAAACGGCTTCTCCATGTAGATATGGCAACCATGCTCGGCCGCAGCGATGGCCATGTCGCGATGCTGATCAATCCAACGCGGTCCGATAGCGACAATCTGCAACTTCTCTTTGTCGAGCATCTCACGGTAGTCTGCGTAAGCAGACGCAACTTTGGTCCGCTTCTGAGCATCACGTCGCCCAGCCTCATGCTCATCCGCGACAGCAACAACTTCAGTTTCAGGAAGATCCGCCCAGACAGAATCGATTCCGTGTCCGTAGCTTCCTTTTCCCGTCCGACCAATCACACCAACTCGCAGTCGCTCGGCCATCGCTTGCCCCTTTGCTTTGTCAACACATCGCTGCCTTCTGATTCGTTATACAGCGAGTGACGAAAGGCGTGAAGGCATTAGCATGAAGTACATTCTGACAGGGCACGCATTGAACCTCACGCCCGCTTCGCTCAAGACACAACGTTTTCAAGCATTTTATGTATCGCCTTTCCACGACCTTCTTCCCTTTGCGTGCTCGCGTCTTTGCGTGAGCCACTCTTCCACCAGCGTGCGATCTTCAAACAGTCGAGAAGCAATGATTTCGGGCGATCGGCTCTGTTGCCGCTGGGGCGTTGGATTGATGCTTGATCGAAGACCCTGAAAAATCGTTTTATGTGAACTTTGCCACGGAACGAGCCCTGGCTCAGTGCCACAAAGGACGGCATATTTGCACGATGGACGTGCATTCAAATCGCAGCCGCTTGGCCAAAACATTGCATCCGGATGAAAATGCTTCGGATTTCCGATGCTGGTGCAAAATCTCGATTTTTTGGAATTTTGTTTGCTATCCAAGAAGTGCCGGCGTATAACGCGTTGGTCAGGTCCGATGCGAATCCGCGATTCAAGTTCATTTTCCACATGTCTTTCGGGGTTCTTTCTCTTTACAGTCCAATTCTGGACGGGGGGGTCTCATGCGTCGTCACGGTCGAAGGTTTGGTTTTACCTTGATCGAACTGCTGGTGGTCATCGCCATCATTGCCGTTCTGATTGCACTTCTCTTGCCCGCTGTGCAACAAGCACGCGAAGCCGCACGCAGAACTCAGTGCAAGAACAACATGAAGCAGATTGGGCTCTCTCTGCACAATTATGAAAGCACCAGCAATTGCTTCCCGATTGGTTCGTTCTCTCCGTGGAATACTGTCCCAAACTGGCGTCTGCAATTGTTCCCGTACTTTGATCAAGCCCCGCTTTATAACCGGATGGACTTCAGTCAGAGTTTCGCGGGGAACGTGGTAACGACAAACACGACCGCACTGCAGAAACTGGTCCTGGCGGCCTACGTTTGTCCCTCCAGCCCGCTGGATCCCTGTGCCAACCTGCTCAACAATTCACAAAACATCCAGACTCCGATGTACGTTGGCATTTCCGGGGCTACGCCGGACGTTGCATCGCGAACGGTTGGATCGCCCAGCAACTACGGTGGGTTCTACACCAACAACGGAATGCTGTTGCACAATCAATTGACTCGAATTCGTGACGCAGTGGACGGGACAACCAACGTCATCGTCGTTGCGGAGCAGTCAGGTCGCGTCGGAACCACCGACATGCGAAGCGGCTACTACGGCGGATACACGGGAACTACGTTTGGTGGTGCAGTGTCGGCCAGCATCCCCAATAACGCGGATTCTTGGAGCACCGGTCTGACGGGTGTGCAATACAAGTTCAACGCCCCCACGATGGCAGGTGGTTCGGACAATCCGTGGGATGCCAACACCGTAGTGAATTCCTTCCACGTCGGTGGTGTTCATGCCCTGCTGGGTGATGGTTCCGTCCGCTTCATCAGCGACAACACCGACTTTACGGTCCTGCGAAACATCTGCTCGCGCGATGATGGTATCCCGGTCGGGGATTTCTGAGGTTTTATAGTCACTCAAACGTGCTGGCAACGCAATTTGTCGGGGACTCGCACGGCCGTTGTCTAAGTGAAGTCCTCCGAAGATTTTCTATATGTCAGCCCTCCCTGATTCCCAGATGGCTGTTCATCGAAAGGAATGCGATCAATGATTTCGCGTCGAATGCTAATCGTCGCCGGTTTTTGTGGTCTATGGGCTGTGTCGGGATGCGGTGGAGCTCCCGCAAAGGAGACCCCGACAGGCGTTAAGGGAGTGGTCACTCTGGCTGGAAAACCGCTGGCCGAAGGGACCGTCAGTTTTTCGAACTCTTCCACCGGCAATGCTGCGGTCGCTCAGTTGGGAGCAGAAGGTAAGTTTACCGTGACGGGGGGCGTCGTTCCTGGCGAATATAAAGTGACGATCACTCCGCCGACTCCGACTCCTGACAACCCCACGCCGAAGCCATCTTCGATTCCTGATAAGTACAGGAATGAAGCGACGACGGATCTGAAAGCCAAGATTTCGTCAGGGGCCAACGATTTGAAATTCGAATTGAATTGATCCGGCGAAATCTGTTGCTTTTGAATCAGCCCTTTTCCGGGGCGAAGGATCGGATAACAAGTGGCTGAATCTGGAGTCCCTTCGCACTGGCTCCCGTCAACTTGGCCACATGTGCTTGGATGGGGGGCGATCGTACTTGTCCCCCTGCTCCTTTTATGTGGTTATCTTCTACGTCCGAATCCGGGATCTCCAATTCAGGATGCGGAAGCCTTCCTGATTGATGGTAAGGCGAACGAGGCACTCGCACTTTTAGACCCGATTCTCAAAGTGCAGCCTCCCAACGGCTCCGCATGGTTCGTTGCGGGACAGGCTTTGAATCGCCTTAAACGCCCTGACCAGGCCGTTGAAGCATTACGCAAGGTTCCCTCTGATCACCCTAGGCGTGCAGAGGCATGCTTTCTGGCTGGTGACATCGCGCTTCTGCAACTCTTTCAGCTTTCCACCGCTGAAGTTTTGTTGCGTGAAACGTTGTCATTGCAGCCTGACCATAATGTCGCCCAAGGGCATCTTGCAGGCCTGTACGGACTCTGCGGTCTAACATCGCTCACAACATCGTTACGGCTTGAACGACTCTACACGGGGAAGTTTGCCGAGGTCGATCTGTTGTTGCTGGCACTGGGGGATACTGCGGCTGAGAATGCGACGTCATTGAGTAGTTACATCAAAAGCAGCCCTGATGATCCGTTGACGCTACTGGGGCGGGCACATCAAGCCTGGCAACAACATGATTTCATCACGGCACAACCGCTCTACGAACAAGGGCTCGCGCAACGCCCTGAACTGTTCGATGCCCAGGCGCGACTTGGCCGAATCCTGTCGGAACAGACAGACCCGGCCCACTTCATCAAGTGGCATGCTCAATTGCCAACAGGCGCAGAGAACCATTCAGAGTTCTGGGCCGTACGCGGAGATTGGTCGCTACGACAGAACGACACGTCGGGAGCCATTCGCTGTTATTGGGAAGCCTGTCGTCGCGATCCCACGCACCGCCGTGCTCACCACCAACTGGGACAATGCCTGTCGTTGCTGGGGGAAGCTCAGATGGCTGGTGCGTTCCAGCGTCGCAATGCTTTGCTTCAAGAATTGTTGCTGACAGCGAAACAGTCGGGGCTGGATTCCAAATCCTCCAGTGCCCTTCGATCAGCCGCTGCCGCCAACGCCTGTCACCAGCCGTGGGAGGCCTGGGGATGGATCGAAGCCGCGCGACGTCGAACTTCCCAGCCGTCCGATGTGTTTCCACAGCTCACCCGACCTGCCAAAGAAACGCCGCGTGTGCTGATCGCTGCACAGCCCGCACTGGAATTCGACCTGCAGCATTACTCACTTCCCCGTTGGCTGGAACAGTCCCCCGCCCAGTCGGTCGGCCCTGCAACAGCCGTTGTGAGTGAGGCGTCGATCAATTTCACGAACGACGCGGAACGAATGGGGCTGCGTTTTGAATACATCAACGGAGATGACCTGCCAGGCCCTGGAATGCGGATTGTCCACTTCGCCGGGGGAGGCGTTGGCGTTCTGGACTTTGATCGGGATGGCTGGCCGGATCTCTATTTGACTCAGGGGGGGAAGTGGCCGGTTCCTGAAGCGACTCCCCCGTCCGACGCTTTGTTTCGCAATCGGGGTGGCGAACGCTTTGAAGATGTCTCTGCCAGTGCCGGAATCAGCGAAACAGACTACAGTCAGGGTCTGGCGGTCGGTGACATCGATGGCGACGGCTGGCCTGATTTGTTTGTCGCCAATGTTGCCGGAAACACGCTGTTTCGGAATAACGGCGACGGGACATTTTCAAACATCACGCAGGCGGCTGGCGTCAGTGACAGTGCCTGGTCAACCAGTGCCGTTCTGGCAGACTTCAATGGGGATGGGCTGCCGGATCTGTATGTTGTCAACTACCTTGAGGGCCCCGGTTTACGGGATCGGATCTGTCAGCTTCCGAATGGCGGTCCGCGGGCCTGTACTCCGCACGAGTTTGATGCGGCCGAAGATCAATTGCTGCTGAATTTGGGAGACGGTCGATTTCAGGACGTGAGTTCCGCGAGTGGCATCATCGCGCCCGGCGGCAAGGGGTTGGGGGTCGTCGCCGCAGACTTCGATGGAACGGGACGACTGAGCCTATTTGTGGGTAACGATACGACCGCAAATTTCTTCTTTCACAACACGACAAATGATCGAGGTGGTATCCCCAGTTTCACAGAATCGGCTGTACTGACGGGGCTGGCATTCGATCGCGATGGACGGTCTCAGGCCTGTATGGGGATTGCCGCTGATGATGCCAACGGCGATGCGCAATTAGATCTGTTCGTCACGAACTACTACAACGAATCCAACACGCTTTACGTGCGTCAACCGGGGCTGATGTTTCTGGATGGGACCGTTGAAGCCGGATTGCGGGAGCCAAGCCTGAAACAACTCGGATTTGGAACCCAATTTCTGGATGCTGATTTGGATGGCTGGCCAGATCTGGTCGTAACCAACGGTCATATCGATGATGAAACAGCCCGGGACATTCCACTGCACATGCCGACACAGTTCTTCCACAATCAAGGTGGCGGCAAATTTGCCGAAGTCCCGGCCACACGATTGGGAAAATGGTTCGAAGGAAAGTACCTCGGACGAGGACTGGCCCGACTGGATTGGAATCGGGACGGCAGGGAAGATTTTGCTGTCAGCAATCTGGATAGCCCTGCGGCATTGCTGACCAACGAATCGCCGCGCCGAGGTCGCTACCTGTCCTTACAACTCGTTGGCACCACCTCAGCTCGCGAAGCGATCGGTGCCATCGTGCAGGTGAAGTCCGCCAATGGTTCACGAACGCGCCAGTTGACTGCTGGTGATGGATACCAGGCCAGCAACGAACGCCAACTGATTTTTGCAGTGGGAGCAGATGACGCAGTCGATGTCACGGTCCGCTGGCCATCGGGGCAGTCGCAAACGTTTCACGGAGTGTCGAGTGACAATTGCTGGCTGGTAATTGAAGGACGTGCGACACTCAGTCGTATCAGCCACTGACCATTGCCGATGCCAGCAAGGCACGAATGGCCGTGAAATCGCCATTCTTTGTGATCGAGGATCGAACTCGCGACAGAAAGATTCGTCGCGAGTTTCATTTTTTACATGTTGGAAACCTCTTTCAGGCTTGGCCAGTCTGCCGATCTTCAATTAGGATCGCATCAGCGACTTCAATTGGATTGGCTGCCGCAGGCGAATTGTGTTGGCTGACCTGCAACGTGTCGTGACTTAACGTGGATTCAAGGAATATCCGGATGCTGATGTTTGATGCCCATCTCGATCTGGCTTTCAACGCTGTTGACTGGCATCGCAATCTGGAACAGACGATCGAAGAAATCCGTGCATCGGAATCGGCCATGACGGAACTCGGTCGCGGAACCGGGACCGTTTCGCTGCCTGAAATGCGAAAGGGCGAATTGGGGATCTGCCTGGCGACAATGTTTGCACGCCTTCGGCAACTGGCTCCATCACCCTATGGCAATGCGACCCCAGAGGCCTGTTACGCCGTCGGAATGAGCCATTACTCATACTACATTGCGATGGAACGACGTGGATTGATGCGGCAGATCAAGACACGCATGGAACTGTTACGCCATCTTGATGATTGGAACGCGAACCAGCCGAACGTACCGCTCGGCTATCTGTTAAGCATGGAATGTGCCGACATGGTCCTCGATCCAGACCACATCTTCGAATGGTATGACCGTGGACTGCGAGCGATCGGACTGACTCACTACGGCGTGAATCGTTATGGGGGCGGGACCAATTCCGATCAAGGACTGAAGCCAGAAGCAAAGGCACTGCTGCGGAATATGGAACAGCTCAAGCTGCCACTCGATCTGACTCATCTCTCTGACCCCGCGTTTGAAGATGCTGTCAACTGGTTCGGAGGTCGTGTCCTCGCCAGCCACCAGAATGCCCGCAAGTTTGCGAACTGGCAGCGGCAATTTACGGATGAGCAGATCAAGGTCGTGATCGAGCGGGATGGTGTTCTTGGAATGGCTCTGGATGCCATCATGCTTCAGGATGGCTTTGTTCGAGGAAAGACACCTCCAACAGTGACACTTGAGGGAGTCGCCGACAATATCGATCACATCTGCCAACTGGCAGGGAGCGCTCGCCATGTTGGAATTGGCAGCGATCTGGACGGGGGATATGGGACCGAACAAACTCCTGCAGATCTAAATACCATCGCCGACTTGCAACGATTACCTGACATCCTGGCCCGTCGCGGGTACTCACCCGCTGACATTCAGGGGGTCATGCATGGTAACTGGATTCGATTTTTCAGCGAGACGCTTCCTGAATGATCGAGCAAATTTATCATTCAAAGTGTGACACCTCTCGCCGACCCATATTGGGATTTGGAGACGTCGAATGAACGATCAGCGTTGCCTGGGCAGAAGGGAGTTTCTGCAAGCGGCCGCTTTGTCGAGTGCGGGGGCCAGCGTGTTATCGGGCCGCTCGCTGCAGGCCGGATCAACGAATGCGATTCGCCAGTCTTCCGCGAAGGCAAAAAACGTCATCTTCATGTTCCTGCACGGCGGAGCCCCGTCGCAGGATATGTTTGATATGAAGCCCGAGGCCCCATCGCAGATTCGCGGCGAGTTTCAGCCGATCGCAACCAATGTCCCCGGAATTCAGATTTGTGAACACCTTCCCCGAATGGCTCGGTGGATGGACCGGGCCGCGGTTTTGCGAGCCGTCCATCACAAGGCCGGCTGCCACAATGAGATTCCCAGTTTCTCCGGGTACGAATCTCCCACTGGAATGCAGGAACTGAACGACCAGCATCTGCCCCCGAGCATGGGCTCTGTCTGCGAATACTTGAAACCCGCAGGCCAGCGGCTGCCGGCATATGTCAGCCTGCCGAATCCGCTGGGATACCTTGGCGAGACTGGCCCCAGCGCCGGGTTTCTCGGCCAACGTTACGCCCCGATGCAGGCGGGGGCCGTCCCGGAGTTTGATACCGGAGCGAATCTCTTCAAACGCGACGAGCCGATTCTGGTCAAGGGTGTGCCGCGCATTAATGACAGTCGACTGATCGATGGTGTGACAGCAGATCGGTTGGGGGGACGTCGCAGCCTTTTGACACAACTGCAACCTCACGGACCGCTGGCGGCGGTGCCGGTGCAGTATTCGCAATTCCAGAATACGGCCTTTGACGTTCTGGCCACCCCGCAGCTTCGGGATTGCTTTGACTCTCGTCATATCGACGCCCGCGTCAAGGAGCGGTATGGCAACTCCATGTTTGGGAACAGTGCCTTTATCGCCACGAAGCTGGTCGCATCCGGCGTCAAATTCGTGAATGTCATCTGGACTTGGTACAACGTCGTGGTTTCCGGCTTTCAGGATTTTGGCTGGGACACACACGAACACAATTTTCCAATCCTGAAGCGTTACCTGCCACATCTGGATCAAGTCTATTCGTCCATGATGGAAGATCTCGAACAGGCAGGACTCCTCGACGAGACGCTGGTGGTGCTGACGAGTGACTTCGGGCGGACCCCTGGTGTGAACGCGACGGCTGGCCGAGATCACTGGATGCACTGCTATTCGACCATTCTTTCCGGCGCGGGAATCCGTGGCGGAACCATTCATGGCAGTTCCGACAGTCAGGCTGCGTGGCCAGTCGATGGTCCGGTTCGCCCCGCCGACATCTGCGCTACGATCTACGATCGACTCGGGATCGATCCAGACACCATCATCCATGATCGCCTGAATCGTCCGCATAAGATCGCTCAAGGTGGCGAACCGATCGAACGGATCCTGGCGTGACCGAACAACGCAAGTCACACTGGCACAGCTTCAATCGCAACAGGCTGGGTGAGGGACTCCATCCCTCATCCCCGGAGATTTGAATGAACATCACGCGACGCAAGTTTTTGAAGGCCAGCGGGGCGACCCTGACATTACCGTTCCTGCATTCGATGGCCGGGGCGGCCGAACGATCAGTCAATGGTGCCACTCCCAGCAAGAAGCTGGTGATCATGTATATCCCCAACGGGATCGTGCGGCGTTGCTTCTTCCCGGGCGAAGAGAATGCAGACTTGCCGGGGTTCATCGGAGGATTTGACGCCGACAAGATCAAGGCACAGCGTCGTAAAGAAAACAAGCCCGGCATCTATCCGCTGGAATTGACATCGACCATGCAGCCGCTGGCTGACCTGACGAACGATGTCACCCTGATTACCGGTCTGGAACGATCCTACAAGAACGGGCAGGATGTCCACGCGCAAGGTGCGTCGTGCTATCTGACCAGCATTTCCCCTCAGCAGGCAGCCGAACGAGGCCTGCC
>CAIWEX010000832.1 GCA_903911795.1 uncultured Schlesneria sp. | reverse complement strand
TTTTCAACGTAGGGTGGGACCAGCTCGCTTCGAGCGCCCGCCCACCATCCACCATAAGGAAACGTCGAGAAATGATGGTCGGCCTGCGCGGCGAAGCACCACTGGTCCCACCTTACATTCTGCCCAGCTTCAAAAAGGCATTCGCCCTGGATGACACACCGAGGCCGCTTCAATCCTCGTACCAGATTTGTTAGTCTTTTTGATGTGATAATTCCTCGTGTTTTGGCTGAGTCATGAAGCAACTCGAACGACTTCTTTTTCTGCAGGGTAACCGGTGCTTCTTCTGCCAGTCTGCGATCCCGGCCGGGCAGGCGAGTGTGGAACATCTGGTCGCAACGGCAAATGGCGGTTCAGGCAATGATGACAACTGCGTGGTCTGCTGCAAATCGATGAATGAAGCCCTGGGCAGCCTTCCGATCAAGGTCAAGATGCAGGTGATTTTGAACCAGCGCGGCAGAATTGTCTGTCCCTGCAGTCCTGCGAAATCTGTTTCATCGGTGGCGGTCGCTAGCCCTCCGGTTCTCTGCGAATGCGTCGAGCCTTATGAATCTATCGAACCTTATGATTTCATTAATGGCGATGAATTCGCCGAACCTGTTGAACACGCATTCCCTCTTCAATCTACCGTCGTCAATCGAAAGCATGCTTCCAGGGACGTCGAACAGCAGACACGAATTGAAAGAGTTGTCGAACACCTGAAAATGCATCATCACACGCGGCCGAACAAGCTGAAGGGGCTGAAAAACTGGACCAAATCGTTATTTCGAAGGGAATTAAGTCAACGTGATCTGGATTTGATCGTCGAGGCATTGCAGCAGTCCGGAATCGTATCCGTGGTTGACGGAAAGCTGCAGTATTCATTCGCCTGACGATGTTCCTGGGGCAATTCACTCATGGCACCAATCATTGGAATCGATCTCGGCACGACCTTTTCCGCGGTCGCCTGGATGTCAAAAGGCGGGGCAAAGCTGATTCCCAATGCGCTGGGGGATGTTCTTACTCCGTCAGTCGTCGGCATTGACCAGAAGGGAAATCTGCTGGTTGGTCGTGCGGCGCGAGAACTTCAAGTTGTCTCCCCAGAACGGTGTGCAGCGGTTTTCAAGCGGTCTATGGGGACTGACTGGAAGACGACACTGGTCGATCGCGAATTCACCCCCGAAAAGCTCTCCAGCCTGGTGTTGATGTCACTGAAGCAGGACGCAGAAGCATTTTTTGGAGAGCCAGTTCAGCAAGCGGTGATTACCGTCCCAGCCTATTTCAACGAGTTTCAGCGAAAGTCGACGATCCGTGCTGGCGAAATTGCGGGGCTGAGAGTTCACCGAATACTCAACGAACCCACCGCTGCTGCGATTGCCTATGGATGGCACGGAGGTGCGAAAATTCCGGCTGTACCTCAACAGGATTCGCACGACGGAACTTCATCCAAAGACGATTCCGAATTGGATTCGGACACCAAGACCATCGTCGTACTCGATCTGGGTGGCGGCACGTTCGATGTTTCCGTCGTGGAGTTGTTCGAGGGGACACTGGAAGTGAAGGCTTCGTCGGGAGAGACGTTCCTGGGCGGCGAGGACTTCACTCAGACCCTCATGGCTCGCGTCCTCGAATTGTATGGAATGCCCTTCGAACAGACTGAACTTCGCCACCCCAAACTCGTCTCGCGATTGCGTCAGGAATGCGAACAGGCGAAACGACGCCTATCGACTCAAGATGAGGTCGCCATTCGCATCCCTGATCAACAGGGGGAGTTGAACGAAAAATCTCCGACGTTTACGGTGACACGGTCGCAGTTTGAACAATGGACCAGGCACATCCTGAACCGGATCGAATTACCGATCAGGCGGGCTTTGGGAGATGCCGGTATCAAACGGAACACGATCAACGAATTGATTCTGGTTGGAGGCGCGACACGAATGCCACTCGTCGTTCAGCGAGTCGCGGAACTTTTCGAACGGACACCGACGTGCCGGTTGAATCCCGATGAAGTGGTGGCTTTAGGGGCGGCCGTGCAGGCAGGGCTATTTGCCAATAACGAGAGTGTCGAAGACCTGGTAGTAACGGATGTCGCACCATTCACAATGGGAGTGGCTATTTCTCGCGACATTGGCGGCCAGCGTCAGGACAACTTTTTTCTGCCGATCATCAATCGAAATACGACAATTCCAACCAGTCGAGTGAATCGAGTCACAACATCAAACGCCAATCAAACCACTGCCACCGTGAGAGTCTATCAGGGAGAAGCGCGCAGGATTGATGACAATGTGTTTCTGGGCGAGTTCGAAGTGACCGGGATACCGCGCGGCCAGGCTGGTCAGGAAATCGATATCCGCTTTACTTACGACTTAAATGGCGTACTCGAAGTGGAAGCAACCGTCGTTGCGACAAACCGCAAGGTCACACACGTGGTCACGCGGTATGCTCGCGGACTTACCACAGAACAGGTCGCGGTCGCCGTCAAAGAAATGACAGCGTTGAAAGCTCACCCGCGTGACGAATCGGTGAATCGCTTTCTGATTCTTCGGGCCGAACGGATTTACCAGGCTCTTCCCCTGGCAGAACGTCGCTTTCTAGATCAATTGCTGACGGGGTTTGAGGAAGCTCTTGAACTTCGCGACACCGCTGCGATTGCAGCCAATCGAGAGCCGCTGGAATCATTCTTGAACGAGGTG
>CAIWEX010000831.1 GCA_903911795.1 uncultured Schlesneria sp. | reverse complement strand
TGCTGCCCAGCACTTTGCGTGCTGTTGCAGTGGGCTGGGAACGCACGCATGTGAGCAACGCCAGTGTGCCACGGAAAATCATCCTGGGTGGGAAGCGACCTGTAGAGCCTCGGAAATCAAAGTACATTCTTCGTGCTGTGATCACGACCACGCTGCCGGAGACGCCCCGAATCATTCCGAGCATGAAGAATCCCCTGCAAACGGTTCGCACGGACATCACGTTTGCGTCGGAACCCACGTGTTTTTCGTCACCGCGCCACGTGCCTGCTTGCCACCTGTGAATCTCTGTCAGGACTATGGTTTCTCGCCAGCCGACGGAGCACATTTCGTCACGATGACCTCATCGAAAGCGACGATTCGTGACACGGGCGACTCAAGTCCGCCGCTCACTTCGCGTGCGCGCCGCTCGACACTCTGCGTCTATCGCATTTAGTCGCCGCTCTGAAAACCGGGCGTCAGTTTGCATTCTGCATTTGCCGCACCGTCGATTTCAGAGGTCATCCGCGTTGATCGCGGTCGAATGAGCCGCGTCTGCTGCGAGGATCCGTCGCGTTGATACGGAATCTGTCGTGAGATTTACCAGGAAAACGTCCATGAATACGGGACTGAAACGCATCATATTGGGTGCAGGCATTTTGGTGGCCTGTGGCGCAACGGCTTACTCTACGCGGCCGTATTGGCTGGAATGGCTTGACCGTGCGCGGAGCGGTCAGCAATCGCCAGTCGCCGACACTGATCCGCACGCTGGACATGATCATGCCGACCACGGGACTTCTGAGGCGAAACCCGTGCTGACCCTTTCCGATCAGGCCCTGGAAAACCTCGGCCTGGAAATGACGGAAATCAAGTTAACGGACTACTGGCGGACCATTCAGATTCCGGGCATTGTTGCCGAACAGGAGGGGCACAGTGAACGCCAGATTCCTGCCACTGTCGCTGGAGTTATCACAAAGCTGTACGTCTTTCCCGGACAGTCTGTTCGACCGGGAGATCCTCTGATGGATGTACAGCCCACCGGAGAACTACTCATTGCGACTCAGTCGTCACTGCTGCGAACACTGAAAGAGATTGAGCTGATCGATCTCGAGTTGAAGCGAATTTCCCCCCTCGTTGACGGTGGAACTCTGCCTGCCAAGAGCAAACTCGAGAAAGAATATGAACGCCGCAGACTTGAGGCTTCACAACTCATTCAGACACAGGAACTACTCGTCCGAGGTTTATCACCCGAGCAAATCAACACCATCGTCGAATCGAAAGTACTGATTCGACAATTCACGGTGCGTGTCCCCGGTGGTGCAAATTCCGCTGTGGCCACGAAATCCTCGCAAGAGCCATCGAGCGATGTCCTGCCGGCGGTACAGGTGGACGCAAATGGTACTGAACTGGAACCAAAGGACCGCGTTTATTCTGTCGAGTCCATTCCGGTCTACCCAGGAAAGCTTGTTCAGCCAGGCGACGGACTGGTCGAACTGGCGCTTCATACAATGCTTGACTTGACCGGGCATGCATTTGAGCGTGAGGTGCAACTCATCTTGCGTACGCTGCAGGAAAACTGGCCGGTCGATGCAACATTTGAGACTGCCGATGGAACCCCGCTCAAACGGGATGGACTGAGGATTCGTTACATCGAAAGCACCGTGGATGGAGACAGCCGCATACAAAGATTCCACGTTCCGCTGCTCAACCAGATCCTGCACGCCACGACGGGTGACGATGGCATCTCGTACCACGCCTGGCTGTTCCGACCTGGACAGCGCGTCCAATTGTCAGTCCCTGTAGAGAAGCTGACAGGCCGCATCGTCCTGCCTGCCGAAGCCGTCATCCAGGAAGGGGCGGACGCCTATGTCTTCCGGGCCAATGGCAAACAACTCGAACGTATCGCGATCGTGCTCGAACACCTGGATGCACGTACCGCAGTGATCAAAAACGACGGAACTCTGACGCCGGATTTCGATCTTGTCGCGAAAAACCATGCCTATCAACTGAATCTCGAATTGAAGAAGAAACTGGGCGAGGGTGGCGGTGGCGGCCACAGCCACGAGGGACATAACCACTAGTCATCTGCATCGCTGAGCAACAGATGCTCTGTAACAAGCGACATCCACACCAAAAAGTCCTCGCGATCAGAATTGACGCTGACTATGAACGCACTCATCAAGTTTGCACTCCACAATCGAATGCTGATTGTATGCCTGGCACTGATCACATTGGTGGCGGGATCCATGACGATGGCTTCGTTGCCGATCGACATCTTTCCATCACTCACACGACCACGTGTGACTGTGATGACCGAATGCCCCGGTTTGTCACCGGAAGAAGTCGAGACCCTGGTCACGTTGCCGCTGGAAGTTGCCTTCAATGGTGCGACCGGCGTCGAGGCCGTACGGAGTTCATCTGGTATCGGCCTGTCAGTGATCTATGTCGAATTCGGCTGGAATACGAACATCTACGTCGCACGCCAGATCGTCAATGAACGGATCGCCATCGTCCGCGACCGACTTCCGGAAACTGTGAAACCAGAACTGGCTCCGATTTCGTCGATCATGGGGCAGATTGTCATGGTTGGCATGTACAGCAAGGATGGTTCAACGCCCCCAATGGATGTCCGGACACTCGCCGACTGGGCGGTAAGGCCTCGCTTGCTCACGATCCCGGGCGTGGCCCAGGTCATCACCATGGGGGGCGGACGCAAGCAATACCAGGTCAAGGTTGACGCGGCGAAATTGCAGTCCTGCAATGTCACCCTGGACGAGGTCGAGCAGGCATTAATCGAAAGCAACCAGAATGGGACGGGTGGCTATCTCGAACG
The DNA here is from genome assembly GCA_903911795.1 of uncultured Schlesneria sp. Taxonomy (GTDB): domain Bacteria; phylum Planctomycetota; class Planctomycetia; order Planctomycetales; family Planctomycetaceae; genus Schlesneria. The sequence continues at coordinate 4,459 of CAIWEX010000831.1, read as the reverse complement.
AGGGTCGCGTGAGTTTCTCGTTCGCGGAATAGGGCGGGTCCAATCGATCAGTGATCTGGAGCAATTGGTCGTAAGAGCGCATGGCGAGCGGTCCGTGCTGTTACGGGACGTGGCCAAGATCGTCGAAGGGCCGCAGGTCAAACGAGGAGACTCGTCTGTGAACGGACATCCGTCAGTCGTGCTCACCATCGCCAAGCAGCCGACGGCCGATACACGATCACTGACAGATCAGATTGAACGTGCGCTGCAGGACCTGAAACCATCGCTCCCTGCCGATATCGAAATCGATTCATCGATCTTCCAGCAAAGGAAATTCATCGACTTGGGAATTCATAACGTGCTGGAAGCACTGCGAGACGGTGCCGTGCTGGTCCTGATCATCTTGTTTCTGTTTCTGCTGAATGTCCGCACGACGTTTATCACGTTAACGGCGATTCCGCTGTCGATCGTCATTACAGGGCTGGTCTTTTATTTCAGTGGACAATCGATCAACGTGATGACGCTGGGTGGCCTGGCTGTTGCCATGGGCGAACTGGTGGACGATGCCATCGTCGATATCGAAAACGTGTTCCGCCGGTTGCATCTGAATGCGAGGTTGCCACACCCCAAACCATCGCTGGATGTGATTTATCATGCGAGCATCGAAGTCCGCGGTTGCATCGTCTTCGGTACGATGCTGGTGATCCTGGTTTTCCTGCCGCTGTTTGCTCTGTCGGGCGTCGAAGGCCGCCTGTTTGCACCGCTGGGGGTCGCCTATATCGTCTCGATCCTGGCGTCATTGCTGGTATCACTGACGGTGACTCCGGTACTCGGCAGTCTGCTGCTGGCCCGCCAGATTGAACGCCAGGGAAAAATCGCTGCAAGCAAAGCGGCCGCAAGTGGTGATGCAGTATCTCACGCTGTCGATCCTCATGGCGGTGACAGTTTTCTGTTGCGAATCTTGAAAATCGCCATTACGCCAGTGATCCGATTCAGCATGAATTCATTCGGCCTGAAGTTGATCCTGCTGGTGGTGTTTGCAGGAATCGCAGCCAGCGGGGTTCTCGTTGCGAATCTCGGAACGGACTTCCTACCTCCCTTTGATGAAGGGGCTGCACAAGTGAATATCGTGCTGCCACCAGGAACGTCGCTGGAAACATCCAATCGCATCAGCAGCATGGTCGACAAGGCATTTCGCAAGCACATGTCGAGCGAATCGAGTGCCGACGAGTCAACGGCAAAGCACGCAACAAAACCATCTTTCCCATTCAACCTGCTGCCCGGGGCTCATGGTTCGGTTTCAAGCGACAAGTCACTCATCAAGGCCTTGGTGCGTCGCAGTGGTCGTGCTGAAATGGACGAGCATGCTGAAGGGGTCAATGTGACGGAATACGTCGTATCGATGAATCCGAATTGTGGTGTTTCACGTCAGGAAGCACTGGCGATCCTGAGAAAAGATCTCGAAGCAATCCCAGGCATTGAGTACGAAGTTGAACAGCCATTGGCCCATCTCATCAGCCACATGCTTTCGGGCGTATCCGCACAGATCGCAATCAAAGTTTTCGGTGACGACCTCGATACACTTCGCAAGAAGGCGAATGAAATTAAGTCGGCAATCTCGGGCATTCCGGGGCTGGCTCCCCCTGTTGTCGAACCACAGACACTGATCCCGCAGTTACGGATCGAACTCAATCGCGAGAAGCTCGCGATGAACGGGCTGACACCGGGTCATGTGAACCGACTTGTCGAGACGGCCCTCAATGGTCGTACGGTTTCGACGATCTTGGAAGGCTCGCGCACCTTTGATCTCGTCATGAGAATGGATGACGAATATCGAACCGATATTGCCGCGATTGAACGGCTGGTGATCGACCTCCCGAGCGGCGGCAGCATCCCTTTGTCGGCAGTCGCCCGGATCTATGATGGTGCCGGACCAAATACCATCAGTCACGAACGAACCAAACGTCGCATCACAATTCGTGGTAACACCACCGACCGCGATCTTGGCAGTGTTGTGGCTGACATCCAGGCGGCCGTACGGCAGAAAGTCAAACTTCCCGAAGGCTACTTCATCGAGTACGGCGGGCAATTCGAAGCTCAGCAGGAGGCCACTCGGCTGATTTCGATTCTGAGTCTGGTCTCCCTGGCAGGGGTATTCCTGGTTCTTTTCACCCAGTTTCCGTCAACACGGATCGTGTTGCAGATCATGCTCGCTCTGCCGACAGCGTTTGTCGGCGGAGCGGTGGCGCTCTGGCTGACAGGGCAGACGCTGACCGTTGCCGGCATGGTAGGATTTATCTCACTCGGTGGCATCGCTGCCCGGAACGGAATTTTGCTGGTTGCTCACTACCTGCATCTGATGAAAGAAGAGCGAGAAGAATTCACAGAAGCGATGATCCTGCGTGGCAGTCTTGAGCGACTTGCGCCGGTCCTCATGACGGCACTTACTGCCGGAATTGGCCTGGTTCCGCTGGTGCTTGGCGGTCAGCAACCGGGAAAAGAAATTCTCTATCCCGTCGCCACAGTCATTCTTGGCGGGCTGATTACGTCCACTATTTGTGAATATGTCGTTCATCCTGGGCTGTTCTGGCGGTTCAGTGGCAGCGCCGCAAAGCGACTGGCAGCCAAAGTCGACGGAATTGATGAGTCTCGTATGTGATTGAGGCCGATTGATCTTCTATTTGAACACAACGAGTGTCCGTACACCGTTCGAATATTTCTCAGCAGAAAAACGAAAAAAACTGATGAAAGGATTCGTCATGTCATTTCGAATTTGTCACTCCTGTCTGCTACTGACGGGAGTGCTGTCGTTCAGCCTCTGTTCGACGCTGAACGCCCAGCAAGTTGCCACAGCGCAACCGGCGGCAAGTCCTGCAGAAGCGACTTTGTTGAAGGCCGCGACGGAAGGTAAATACACCTTTCTTGTCTTCTACAAGACTAACGATGCTGCCACACAAGCGATGACGGCAACTTTGAAAGAGGGGCTCAGCACGCGCGGTGAAATCGCGACCTACGCCTATGTGCAGGTCGGACAGCCCGGCGAAAAGGCTCTGGTGGATCGATTCGATGTCAGCCGTGCACCGATGCCAATGACGATTGCTGTTGCCTCCAACGGGGCGATGACGGGCATGTTTGCTCAAAAGTTGACGCCAGAAGGAATTGAGAATTCATTTGTGACTCCCACGATGACCAAATGTATGAAGTCACTGCAGGAAGGGAAACTGGTTCTCGTTTGCGTCAAAGCGACGGAAAAGGCGATGACACCTGTATCGCTGAAAGATTTTCAGGCGGATCCGCATTTCAAAGACCGGTTGGTTTCGTATTCGATGCTCGCTGCAGACTCGGCAGAAGGAAAATTTCTCAAGCAAATGCAACTCGATGCCGCCGCGGTTAAGGGAACAACGACGGTCCTTTTGGCACCACCTGGTGTACTCGTCGGCAAGTTTGATGAACTCGCCTCCAAGGACGATATCGCTGCGGCACTTGCCAAGGCCGGAAAGTGTTGTGACGACCCGAATTGCAGGCATCACCAGCCGCAGCAAACTGCGCCCCGAACAGCAACCCGGCCGGGCGTACTGCGAAGATAGTCATTGACTGTTTGAAGCTGGCCAGGATGTAGGGTGGGACCAGTGGCGCTTCGCCGCGCAGGCCCACCAGCAATTCTCGGCGTTTCATTTTGGTGGGCCTGCGCTCGAAGCGAGCTGGTCCCACCCTTCGTTGCAAATGCCGATTACCCCGGCGACATGCGGCCTTTGACAGAACTCAAGGAAGAGTCATGAATCTCAGAATTCTCGTTTGGCGCGAGTTGAGCGAGCGGCCATCGGCCATGCTCACCAGCACACTCGCGATCTTGCTGGGTGTGACGGCACTCGTCGCGATTCGCCACGTCACCGTATTCTCGGAACGGGAAGTCGGCCAGCAACTGCAGTTACTGGGTGCCAATGTTCTGGTTCTGCCTAAAGATGCGACGCTGCAGGACTACTACTCAGCGGATCTCACGAGTCAGACGCTCCCCGAGTCACATGTTGCCAGTATTCTGCTTGCCAATCTTCCTGGCGTGGAACGGCTTTCACCGAAGCTGTGCGTTTCCGCAAAGATTGCCGATCGTCCTGTAACGTTGACAGGTATCCTGCCTCAGAGTGAATTTCAGGCGAAAGCAGCCTGGCAATCGGTCTCGCTGTTCTCGAATAAGCACGAGGGGTGTACCAAGGCCGCTTGCGGACCGAAGACCTACGATGCTGCTCCCGAATCTCTGGCCAGCGAACGGACGATTGACCAGCTCAAGGGGAACGAAGCGGTGATCGGCGCCGATGTGGCGGGATTCTCGAAACTGCAGCCAGGCAAATCTGTCACGATTCTTGGCGAAACCCTTGAGGTTCTCGCGGTACTCCCTCGGACTGGAACTGTAGACGACAGCCGAGTCTTCGCTCATCTGCATACCGTGCAACGAATGACAAACGTTGGCGAAGTCGTGAACGCG
>CAIWEX010000830.1 GCA_903911795.1 uncultured Schlesneria sp. | reverse complement strand
CGAACGGCGACAGGAAACTTCATTCCCGCCGAAGCCCTGATGAACGACGACTACTGCCTGAAGTGCCATGCAGATGCGTACAAAGGCTGGTTCCACAGTTCGCACCATTTCAGCTCGTTCAACAACCCTGCCTATCTGGCCAGCGTTCGAGAAACGCGTGAAGTGGCGTTGAAGCGCGATGGCAACGTACAGGCCTCACGCTGGTGCGCCGGCTGCCACGATCCGGTACCGTTCCTGAGCGGTGCCTTCGACGACCCCAAGTTTGACGATGTCAACCACCCGACATCGCAGGCGGGGATCACCTGTACCACATGCCATTCCATCACACACGTGAACAGCACAAAAGGGAATGGAGACTATACGATCGAAAATCCAGAGCACTATCCGTTCGCATACAGCAAGAACGCGGTTTTGCAATGGGTCAACAATCAACTGGTCAAGGCCAAACCGGAACTGCACAAGAAGACATTCCTGAAAGATCTGCACAAGTCGGCCGAGTTCTGTTCGACCTGCCACAAGGTGCACCTGCCGTACGATCTGAATCATTACAAGGAGTTCCTGAGAGGCCAGAATCACTACGACCCCTATCTACTCAGTGGTGTTTCTGGTCATGGCGCCCGCAGCTTTTACTATCCCGAAAAGGCCGTGCAGAACTGCGCCGGTTGCCATATGCCGCTGAAGGAATCGGCCGACTTCGGAGCACAGCTCTTCGCCGATGCAAAAAAGCCAAGTATTCACAATCACATGTTTCCCACCGCGAATACCGGTCTGGCGTGGCTGAAAGAGCTCCCGGACACTGTTGCGGCTCACCAGGAATTCTTGAAGGGGAAACTGCGAGTCGACATCTTCGGTGTAAAAGAAGGGGGCGAAATCACCGGCAAGCTGCATGCCCCGATTCGTCCAGAAGTTCCGACTTTGAAGCCGGGTCAGACCTATCTGCTGGAAGCCGTCATTCGAACCCTGAAGATGGGACATCCGTTCACGCAGGGGACAGTCGATTCCAACGAAGTCTGGGTCGATGTCACCGTGACCAGCGGCGGGAAAGTCATTGGCCGCAGTGGCGGGATTGATGAAAACCGCTCGGTCGATCCGTGGTCACACTTTGTCAATGTTTTCATGCTGGATAAAGATGGCAATCGTATCGATCGCCGCAATCCGCAGGACATTTTCGTCCCGCTATACAACAATCAAATTCCACCAGGAGCTGCCGGAACGCTGCACTACAGTCTGGCTGTTCCCCCCGATGTCACGGAACCCGTTACGGTCGAGGTCAAGCTGCAGTACCGCAAGTTCGACAAGATTTATACAGACTTCTTCACCAGCAAGGCCCGACCAGGTGACGCTCCAATCCGTGGACATCGCCCGGGTGAACCGTATTCCAATGATCTGCCGATTACGACGTTGTGCTCTGACAAAGTGACATTTCCCGTCGAAGGAAATCCAGCGGTTGTTGAGAATCCCAAGGTTGAAATCCCTGCCTGGCAGCGTTGGAACGACTATGGCATTGGACTATTCCTGAAGGGGAAAGCAGAACTGCGGCAAGCGGCCGAAGCATTTACCGTTCTGGAACAACTGAAAGAACCTGCTCGCTACGACGGGTCTCTGAATCTTGCTCGCGTACTGCACCGTGAAGGTCGACTGGACGAGGCGACGGCAGCGATCAGTCGAGCCAGCGAATACAAAGAGCCTGCTGCCCCCGAATGGACAATTGCCTGGCTGAGCGGTGTGATCACGCGCGAGCAGGGCCGACTCGAAGAGGCTGAGAAGAACTTCCGGAAGGTTCTGGAAGATAAAACTCCAGAACGAACGGCACGTGGCTTTGACTTCAGTCTCGATTACGAAGTGATTGAACTTCTGGGACAAACTCTGTTTGAACGAGCCAAACAGGTGCGTGATCCGGCTCGCAAGGAAGAGCGAACAGTCTTGTTGAAACAGGCTGTGGAAGCGTACGAAAAGGTATTGAAGATTGATTCCGAAAGCGTAGGGGCTCATTACGGCCTGCAACTGCTGTATCAGGAATTGGGCGACGAAGCCAAGGCCGCTGAACATGCTAAACTGCACGCTCGCTACAAACCCGATGACAATGCTCGCGATGTTGCGTATGAGAAAGCTCGGCGGAAATATCCCGCTGCAGCAAAGGCCTCCGAACCGATCGTGATTTACTCGCTGAACCGACCGGGAGCCCCGGAGTTGGGTGTCGCGAATCGCGCCGTTGAGCCAACAAAAACTGGGGATGACTGACCGCTTCGACCTCATTCGCATTTCGTGACTCAGACGAACGACTCAGGAATAGTTCATGACTCAGATTCAGAGTGAAGAGGAACGAGACGATGCAATCGTCGGTCGGGCATTCGTCTGGTCGGCGATACTGATCGTGCTGGCAGCGACAACGGGAGCGATCGTTTACTGGCGGATGTCGATCAAGCCTCCTCCGATCGTCAAGAAGTCGGAACTGATCGTTCCCGAAGTTCGCGAACGCTCAAAGATCGAAATTCCTTCAATGCCGTTTGTCGACATCACGGAATCTGCAGGACTCCGTTTCACACATGAAAATGGTGCTGCGGGTGAAAAGCTGCTGCCCGAATCGATGGGAGGCGGCGTGGCTTTTCTGGATTACGATGGAGACGGTGATCCGGATATCCTGTTCGTCAATTCCTGTCGCTGGCCGTGGGACGAACGACCGACGGAAGCCGCACCGACGATGGCACTCTATCGAAACGACGGCGATTGCAAGTTCACGGATGTTACTCAGGCGACCGGCCTGGACGTGACGTTCTATGGTCAGGGAGTGGCTGTCGGAGATTACGACAGCGATGGTGATGTCGATCTCTATTTGACTGCGGTCGGTCAGAATCATCTCTTCCGGAACGATGCTGGCCGGTTTGTTGATGTCACAGAATCAGCAGGCGTTGGTGGGGCTGCCGACCAATGGAGCACCAGTACCGGGTTCCTGGATTACGACAACGACGGGGATCTCGATCTGTTCGTCTGCAACTACGTGAAGTGGACGCGTGAGTTCGATAAAGCACAGCCGTTCACACTCACGGGGGGCGAACGGGCCTATGGCCGTCCTCAAGAGTTTCCCGGGACCTATCCGTATCTGTATCGCAACGATGGTGAAGGGAAATTCACGGAAGTCAGTGAAACAGCCGGATTGCGTATTCGAAATCCGGCTCGTAACGAAGTCTTCGCGGGGAAATCCTTGGGAACCACCTTCGGAGACTTCGACAATGATGGCTGGATCGACATCGCGGTGGCGAATGACACCGTGCAGAATTTCCTGTTGCACAACCAGAAAAACGGCACTTTCGTCGAAAAAGCGGTGGAACGCGGTATGGCGTTCGATCAGCAGGGACAGGCCCGCGGCGCGATGGGAATCGACTGGGCACGCATCCGTGGCGGTGATCAGATCGCCATCGCGATCGGAAACTTTGCCAATGAAATGAGTGCCTTGTACGTCTCGCGCGGTGATGCGATGCAATTCAATGACGAAGCGATCGCCACCGGGATTGGTCCCCAGTCACGTCTGGAACTGACCTTCGGCACGTTGTTCCTTGATGTGGACCTGGATGGCCGCTTCGACATCGTCGCTGCAAATGGTCATCTGGAGAACGAGATCAACAAGGTTCAGGCCAGCCAGTTTTACGAACAGCCACCTCATTTCTTCTGGAATTGCGGTCCCGAATCACCGACGGAATTTGTCCCTGTCCCCTCCGACAAATGCGGTCCTGACTTTCTAAAACGGATGGTGGGACGTGGAGCCGCGTTCGCCGATATCGATGGTGACGGCGACCTGGACGTGTTGTTTGGTGCGACAGGATCGAAGCCACGTCTGATTCGAAACGATCAGAAGTTGGGACACCACTGGCTGCGCGTCGGAGTCGCTGGGGTGAAGGGAAACCGATCGGCGATTGGAGCCCGGATTGACGTGGAAACTGCAGACGGAATCCTCCGCAGCCTGATCATGCCGACGCGAGGCTATTTGTCGCAGAGTGAATCCGTCGCAACATTCGGCTTGGGGAACCAGCAGAAGCTCCGCAAAGTCACCGTCCTGTGGCCCACCGGAGAAAGCAAAGTCGTAGAAACACCGAGTGTTGACCAGCTGCTCAAGGTTTCACCGTAACAGACATTTTCCAGTCTGAGTACCAATCGCAATTTGAAACCGCTGACGAGGGTGTTATGCAGGACGTTGGCAGTTCATCGATCGTGAGTCGCAGCGACTGGTCTATTCCCGATGGAGTCACCTACCTCAATCATGGGTCGTTCGGGCCGACACCGCGTGTCGTCCAGGCGGCTCGTGAAGAGTGGTCTCGTCGATTGAGTGCCGATCCGATGGGTTTTTTCCTGCGTGAACTCGACGGTGCACTGAATACTGCGGCCGCTCGACTGGGGAAATGGATTGGAGCCGATCCCCGCGATCTGGTCTTTGTCGACAATGCCACTGTCGGAATGAATGTCGTTGCTCAGTCCTTGAAGCTTGAGGCAGGCGACGAAGTCCTGCTGAATGACCACGAATACGGAGCGGTATTCAGGATCTGGCGAGCGGCGTGTGATCGTGTCGGGGCAAAAATTGTTTCGCCTGCTATCGGAACTGGCGACGACAGTCAGCCACGCCGTTTTCACGACGTTTCTGAAATCGTCCAGCCGATTGCGAATGCGATCACTTCGCGTACAAAACTGATTGTGATCAGTCACGTCACGTCACCGACGGCGATGGTGTTTCCGGTGGAAGAGATCTGCAGGATCGCACGGTCACGTGGAATTCCTGTTTGTATTGATGGTCCCCATGCCATCGCGATGCGGCCGTTAAATCTGCAGAAACTGGAGTGCGACTTCTATTGTGCCAGTCTGCACAAATGGCTGTCGGCACCACTCGGGTCGGGGTTCCTGTATGTCCGCCGGAAATGGCAGCAGGGACTGAAGCCTCATTTGACCAGTTGGGGACGGAGCCTGGGTGGCTGTCCGCCTCGATGGCAAGACGATTTGAATTGGCTGGGGACTCGCGACCCCGCACCATTTCTGGCTGTTCCGGCAGCGATTGACTTTCTCGAGCGAACCGGAGTTGAAGAGTTTCGACAGCAGACCCATGCGTTGACGCAGTACACACGGGGAAGGCTTGAGCAAATCCTCGGTCAGACGGCAACAATCCCTAATTCCATCGACTGGTACGCATCGATGATCGCCGTACCGCTTCCGCCGGATTCGAATAAGAAATCACGTCCGAATGCGATTCACCCACTTCAGCAGGAATTGTGGAATCAGCATCAGATAGAGATCCTGGTCACCGAATGCCACGGGCACCGGTACCTGCGTGTCTCATGCCACCTGTACAACTCCGCAGCCGAAATCGACCAGTTATGTGTGGCGATGCAGAAGTGGTTGGAAGATTCGACGGAAGGTCACTAACTAGCAACGACCATTCGTATCAACGAGAATCCTCAGTCACCGCGCCCGGCATAAATCGACTCCCGGCTGTCGTCGACCGAGCCGTTCGATACCGCATGCACTTGAATGATTTCACGCACTTTGGCCATGAATTCTTCGTGGGAAGTTACTCCCGTCTCGACGGATGCGATTTCGGCCAACCGTTCAGAGACGATTTCCTG
>CAIWEX010000829.1 GCA_903911795.1 uncultured Schlesneria sp. | reverse complement strand
GGTTTCCACAACCATCGTCGAACAGGTTCATCATGGACCAGGGCGTGCCCAATTCGCCACCCACCAGACTGCAGCCATGGGCACAGCCCGGATCGCTGAAGACTGCATTGGGATCGCAAGCTGGGGCGCTGGGGACACATGCGGCTGCACCAGGAGCAGCACAAGCCGGAGCAGGTGAACAGCAACCTGGGTTGAGGTTCTTCAACTTCGCAGCAGCATCTTCGAAAATCTTGTCATTGCAAACCGCGGGTCCGCTTGGGTAAGCACATCCGGGGTCTGCGGCGTGCAGGGCGCTCGCAGCGAGCAACCCGGCGGAGGCGATCATCATGGACAGGCCTGTCCCGATGTCGACAAATCGCAGTTTCCTGAGGCCAAACATCTCAAAACTCCTCTTGCGTGTTTTTTCCACTGACTTCCGTGCGACCGTCCAGTCGCAGAGACCGACCTGTCTGTGCATGCCACGAATCTGTGCGGTGCCACAAACCGACCAGGCCATGACCACTCCATGGCTGGTGTGGCGGCGACATAACTCTCTTCCCGTCAGGCCCATCCAGTGAACGCTCTGTAGGACTTCAGGTCTTTTCGGTATCGGAGTCGGCAACGGTCCTGTGGTAACGATTTTGTGAGGCAGATCGACGTCTACGGAACCGAAACGATCGCTAAAGGCAGAAAGGTCACCGTAGATCGCCGTGGCGAGGCAGCAATTGAACACCGGCAGATTTTGCCGAATCTGCGCAAACCTTTTTCTGGATGAGCATTGCGGACAATCTACCGTTTCACGGCGATTTGATTCACCCCTGCAGAGTGGCTTGCAGTTCAAGTCCCAGCCCCCTAAAATGTCGGATTCCCCAAGGGTTGTTGCGGGGAATGAACGGCCGGACGGATTTCGGTTTTCCACTAGTCGGGACCGATGGCCAGACCTTATCTGACTCAAAACTTGCAGGCACGCGGATCATGAAAGAAGGCATTCATCCCAAGTATCAAGAGGTAGTCTTTCAGGACTCCTCCACGGGAGCACAGTTTCTGACTCGTTCAACGATCAGATCCGAACGGACCTGCGAAGTGGACGGAAAGACGTATCCACTGGTGATGGTAGATATCAGTTCTGCGTCGCACCCGTTCTTCACGGGGAAGCAGAAGTTCATCGACACCGCCGGTCGCGTCGAAAAGTTCCAGCGCAAGTACAACTGGGGCAAGAAGGACGAAAAGACCGAAGGCGAAGCTGCTCAGGGGTAGCTTTGGTCCTCTCATGGCGCAGGTCAACACCTGCGCCAATCGTCGGTAGGGTGATTCGACCGTTGGGAAACCTTCGCCGAATCACCTGTGCGTCTGACTGGCTGAACCAATCTGGCTTAGCCGTGTCAACGTAAAGCACACCGATCCAGGTGGCGGCTCGCACGAACCGCTTTCCGTTTGCCGTAATGGCCTCCCCGCGATCATCGTGGCAACGGCCATCGACCACCCCCTGATTCTTACGGCTCTCTCATCATGTTCCCCGTGCTCCAGGCCAAGCTGACTCGCTACGAAGAACTGGAAGGCCAACTTCAGGACCCAGCCATCCTCGCGGATACGACGAGGATGCTGGAAATCCAGCGCGAACATGGCGGTCTCGGTAAAGTCGCTCTCACCGTTCGCCAGTTCAACCAGCTCGAAGCAGACCTGGCAACTGCTCGGGAAATGTTCGAATCGGCCGAAGACGCGGAAACTCGCGAATACGCCCAGGCCGAATGTACCGAACTGCAGGCGAAGTTTGACGCGATGCGAGTCGAGCTGGAAGACATGGTCACTGCCGGTGATTCACTCACCCGCGGCAGTCTGATCATGGAAATTCGAGCGGGGACCGGGGGTGATGAAGCCGCTCTGTTCGCTCGCGACCTGTTCGAAATGTACACGCGGTTTGTCGAGAAAAAAGGCTGGAAGTTCGAAGTCCTGGAAATCTCGACAACAGAGCTGGGGGGCTTGAAAGAAGCGGTGCTGTCCATCACCGGCGAAGGAGCCTTTCATCAGTTGCAATTCGAAAGCGGTGGCCACCGCGTTCAGCGCGTTCCCGAGACGGAAACACAAGGACGCGTTCACACCAGCGCAGCAACAGTGGCAGTCATGCCCGAAGCGACTGACATTGATGTCGAGATTCGTGATGAAGACCTGCAGATCGATACGATGCGGGCGGGCGGGCCTGGCGGTCAGAAAGTGAACAAGACCGAATCGGCGGTCCGGATCACCCACATGCCAACGGGTATTGTCGTCCGAATCCAGGATGAAAAGAGTCAGCACAAGAACAAAGCCAAAGCGATGCGAGTTCTTCGCAGTCGTCTGATGGAACAGCGTCAGGATACGTTGAATCAGGAGCGGTCAGCTCAGCGCCGAACTCTGGTGGGATCGGGTGAGCGTAATGAACGGATTCGGACATACAATTTTCCGCAGAACCGCCTGACCGATCATCGCATTAACCTGACCGTTCACAAGCTGGATCAAATCATCACCGGCGACCTGGATGATGTCATTCAGGCCATGGTCTCGTTTGACCGTGAAGAGCGATTACGCGGTAACGTGGCCTCTTGACGAATCCCCCTGAATCGATGGTGACTTGTGTCCGCTGATGCCACTCCACCAACCCCGACTCCCGCAAATGAGTGGACGATTCGCAAGGTGCTGGAGTGGACCACTGCTCATCTGAAAAAGAATGGCAGCGACACCCCCAGGCTGGACGCGGAAATCCTGCTGGCGCAGGCTCGCGGCTGCCAGCGGATTCAGTTGTACACGGCATACGATCAACCCCTGACAGATGCCGTTCGAGCGACCATGCGCGAACTGGTTCAGCGTCGAGCTCAGGCTGAACCGGTCGCCTATCTCGTAGGACATCGCGAATTCTTCAGTCTCGACTTTAAAGTGACGCGTGACGTTCTCATTCCGCGACCTGACACCGAGACGCTGGTGATCGAATTGACGGAAGAGATCAAGCAGCTTTCGGCCGCTCGACAGGAAGCGGGTGACACCACAGCGATTCGCGTGCTGGATCTGTGTACTGGATCTGGGTGTATCGCTGTCTCGGCGGCGAAACATTGCCTTGGCCAGAAATTGAATGTGAAATTTACTGCCACCGATATCAGCCCCGCGGCGCTGGCGATCGCGAAGGAAAACGCAGAAAAGCACGGGGTTGGGGATCTGATTGAATTTCATCAGGGCGATATATTCGACGCCCTGCCTAAAGATTCACGCTTCGACATTCTGGTGAGTAACCCGCCCTATATTCCCACCGCCGAGATCGACACCCTGGATCCTGAGGTGGCCAAACACGAACCGCGACTGGCACTGGATGGTGGTCCGACCGGGTTCACGATCATTGATCGCCTGGTGGCGGCGGCACCGAGCTTTGCGGCACCGAATGCTCTCTTCCTGATGGAACTTTCGCCCGAACAAGCCGATGCGGCGTGTCAGCGACTGGTGGCTGCAGCGCAGTACAAAGACATCACCGTTCGCAAAGATCTGGCAGGTCGGCCTCGCGTCCTGCGGGCAAGGATCGGCAAATAATTCACCTGCTGTGTCGCCACCTGCGAATCAAAGAAGCAAATCGGGAGAGCAGTTGGGGCTTGACCAGTAATTGCCACTTCCTTTTCCCCCTTCGTTTGCTTCGTTCCCTTCTGTTCAAAACGGCCATGTTTCAGGCGTAGAATGCGCGTGGCATGCGCGACGCCTTTCAAAAAGGGAAGACATTGAACAGAAGCAAACGAAGGGAACGAAGAGGGCAAGGTGACAACCTCGCCAGCAATCGTAATTTCCGTTCGTCCCTTTGTTCCAATCGCTGCCTGCGATTCAAAAGAAGCAAATCGGGAGAGCAGTTGAGACTTGGCCAGTAATTGCCACTTCCTTTTTCCCCTTCGTTTGCTTCGTTCCCTTCTGTTCAAAACGGCCATGTATCAGGCGCCGAATGCCGTGGCATGTGCAATGCCTTTCAAAAAGGGAAGACATTGAACAGAAGAGAACGAAGGAAACGAAGAGGGATAAGGTGAGAACCTCGCCCACAATCGAAACTTCGGTTCGCCCCTTTGCTCCAATCGCTGTCTGCGATTCAAAAAAAGCAAATCGGGAGAGCAGTTGGGACTTGGCCAGTAATTTCCTTCCTTTTTCCCCTTCGCTTCCTTCGTTCCCTTCTGTTCAAAACGGACATGTGTCAGGCGCCAGCAATGCAAACGGCCTCGCGCAATTGCGCGAGGCCGGATGTGTCACCGAATGGGCGTTCGGCTTCGAGATTTTTCAGCGATCAACAATCAGTCGTCGTAGTCCACGACAATCTTGCCGTTGATCGAAACAACGTCGACGGCATACTTGCCATAGTCAAAGCGGGTCTTGTTGCCGTGACGGGTCACGCAGACCGTTGGGCAGCCATTTTGAGGGACGCAGATCTGAACGTTGACGCATGGGCGTGGTGCACATGGGTTGCAGCGATCACGGCAGGCACAAGGATCTGGAACCTGAACAACGACCGGAACCGCACACGGGGCGATGTTTCGGACGTCGCGGTACTTCACACAAGGGAACAGTGCTGATTCGGACACGGTCACGACCGGCAACTGTCCTGCTGGACCGCTGTACTGAATTTCTGGTGTCGGTGACAGCGGAGCTGGCATCGGCAGTTCTGTCCCCTGTTGATTGATGAGTGTTGGACCACCCAGGGTCACACCGGACTGCGTGACAGTACGGAAGTTCGCACCCATGGCCGAGGACGCCATGAGGGCCAGGCCCAAACCTAAACTCGCACAAAACCGATTCATTCGAAATCTCCTTCTCGGACAACGACGCCTAAATCCGTTAGTGCGTTCGTCACCCAGACCAAGAACCCCCGGAAGTCCCTGCAGCGACCAGTCGTGGTCACCCGCATCGACTTCATCTCAAACTTACATGACGAGTCGTTACGATAACGCCTCGCTTGTTGATTTCTTCAAAAACCGCCACGCCAATTCTACCGGCCGATTGGCCTAGAGATAATGGGTCACCTGTGATGACACAAGTCTCCGCCCGCAAATTCTCGCCAGTTACCGCAACTTGTCAAATTCCTGAAATTTGATGGGTCCGTTCGGCGCGGGTCTCCCGACCCCGCCGAACCCCCTCGACCGAAGGTCTCCTCTTCAAAACGAGGAGACCGATTGCCACAATTCTTGCCCCAGAAATCGTCACACACATTCCACGAAACTGAGACATCCCAATTGCATGAGTGACTCGGCGCAAGCATAATTGCGCAATCGGTGTCGGGTCGTCGAAAAGAGGAATTGCAGCGAGATTCTGAATCGAGACGGTCATTGCCACTGAGGGAGTTACGGGAATGTGGAGTTTCGGAAACGAAAGTCGTTGCAAAATGGCATCATCCTCGGTTCGAGTCACATTGGCGTTATTGACGATCAGTTGGGTTGCCGGTTGTGGCGGGTCGCCCCCGGCAAAGCCACAGGCTCAGGCCGAACAAGAAGCTCCCGCCAAGCCTGCTGCCAAGGGTGATCGCGTTGCAGCTGCAGATCACGGTGAAAAGGCACCGAAGAAGAAAGAAGGGGGCATTCCCTATGATGCGTTCTTCGATGAACCGCTCGAAGTGGTAAAAGACAATGCCACGGTTGCAGCTGCACCAACGAAGGAACCCGCTGCTTCCGGTGAAAAGATGACCGAGAAGCCTGCGTCACCGACAACTGCCCCGGCTGGTGGTGGTGCAGTTGCCTGGAACGACTTTCTACCGGCCGACATCCTGCAGGCGGAAGCCAAGAAAGTCCTGAACCGATCAAAAGCCTGGCTGCAGGGGCAAGGAACGTATAACGGCAACTACAAGGATATCTCGGTCGACGGATCGGTCATGGCGGCCTTGGCTGGTGTCGCTGTGGAAACAACGGGCGAAGTTGGCTGGAAAGCCAATGCTCCCTACATTCGCGAATTCGGACACGAAATGGCCGAATCGGCCACGGGACTTGGAAAAGACAACTACGAAAAG
>CAIWEX010000828.1 GCA_903911795.1 uncultured Schlesneria sp. | reverse complement strand
CTTTCGGTGTTGCAGCCAGTAAATCATCCCCTTTTGACTTGAAACGTACTCCACGACACGTCCTCACAGTGCCGCATTGCAACCAGTTCAATCCCTCCTGGGAATCGTAACGGTGCAGGAATCTCTCATGCCTGAGGGCAAGTCTTTCGGGTGCGGATTCTGCAACCATCAAGGCTGAAAAGTTCCCTTTGGCGCTGGCGACACTATCAAGCAGGAGCCGAAGTTCAGATGCCACCCGGTCGTAACGAATTCGGTCGATTGTCACCTGCAACGTCTGTTCAATGTCGATTTCGTCGGCATCCTCAGACACACGGAGGGGTTCGGTGACCATCGGCCGGACGACGGCGATCCGCTCGCACCAATGCTCGATGACGTCGGTCCAGGCGGAACTCGCGGTAGCCCTCCTCAAATGACGAGATTCGGCCAACGCCAACAGCCTACGTCCATCGACGTTGGCTCCAGATTGGGCTGTTCCAGCACCGCGACGGATTGTGGTACGGAGACGAACATGGACTCGATCCATTCGACGTTCCTCATCGAGCAGTTCATAGCTTTCCACGATACCATCGGTGTGAAGGTGAACGTGGTGAGCCGACAACCGTCCATTCCGGACTTCGGTCAATGACTCCAGGCGTCCTCCAAAAACCTGTTGAACGGCGGCTTGCAGCGCTTCCCTGACCGCAGCGTCACGCGACGCACCGACCCCTGACACAGTCACGGTCACTACCCTCCGAACCATGACTTGTGCGCTGTCGGCCCACGACACCCCGCTCGCCCACACAGCAAATATGCCCATGATCAGGTTCCGCAGCCTGTACATAACATTGTCCTTCTCAGGAAACTTACGAATGTCCAAATTGACCATGCTCCACCTTGAATACGCATGAGGCAGCGGTACGCGGCCGTCGAAAATTCTTGGCCTGGTTGAGAATCTCTGGAGTGAATCAGTAATTCGAGTTCCGAGTGATATCGGGCAAGGACGACTTGATTAATGGCTCGCGCTGCGATGGCCTTGTCCATTCTGGCGATCCTCGCCCAGTTATCGATCGGGTCAATTCCAATCACCCTGCCGATAGCATCGGTCAAGCAGTACGTCCTCATCGTCGTGCCGGGGAAATCGAAATAATCAGAGGGAAAGACATGTCCGATCATTCCGTAGACCGGTTGTCCATCCGGCGATTCCCAGTCGATTCCCTCAGGACACAAAATCAGCCACCAGTCAATGGGGGACGTCGCCACTCGGAGCGGCTTGAGATTCCCGTTTTGTTGCAGGACCGCCCTCGGGACATCGGAAGGAATCACCTGCCGCATGTGCTCGACGCGTTGGAACTGGTGGAACATGGCAAACCCACCTGCAATGCTCGCGCTGCCGAGTCCTTCTCGCCCTGCTAATCCGGTCGCCCAATCGTCGAATAGATGGGGCACTCGATAGTAGTCCGTCAAGGCCCGCATCAGATGCAGGATCACATTGACCTTGCCCATCGGTAGATGGAATCGGAGTCTCAAGCAAGCTCCCAAAGTGGCTTCAACACGGTCGTCGCTCAGTCGCCTTCCATCGGCGCGAGAGTTTCTCATGACCACAACTCGTTCTGGTGAGAACGGATGATTGGGGATCACAGCACCTTCAACGAAAGTCCGTCCATCTGCAGAACGTTTCGCGGAAGCGTTGACCGTGGCAATGCCGTGCAACCCCAATCCTGTTGCTAACGAACGCAACATGAAAGCGCGACGGTTTGCCGCCGTCGCGACTGTAATGGTCTGCCGTTCGTTCATCTGCTTCTCCTTATTCAGTTCCTGACATACAGCATCTAGGTTTTCTCAACGGAAGATGGGCGGATGCTGCAAGTCCCGTTCGTCCTGCAACCTGTCGCTTGATCAATCGATACGAGGCATTCACGGCGGTAGCACTCCACCGAAATGAACCCTCCCTCAGTCGTCTCGCTTCAGCACTTCGAAATCGGTTACGGTGCCAAAAACGAGAGGGGGCTGCTTAGAGAAGTGTCAATTCAAACGCGGCGACTGATAACCATCCCCTTTCAATGCCTTGCCACAGGCGTCCACGCCATCCCGAACCTTGGTCATGTTTGAGGTATGGACGGCTTCAAAGACTTCTTCGAGCGGACACCCGACTGCCACTGCGTCACCAAGAAGTACATACAACCGGTCGCCCAGCGCGTCGGTGACGGCCCTGAAATCCTGATCGACGTGAGCTTCAACCCATTCCGCCAGTTCCTCGAGGTCCAAGGCCAGACGGGCCAGCAGGTCATTCGCGGTGATGGCATGCTGGCGACACTGAAGCACCATATTGCGTAGTTGAGCCGCCTGTTCGACGGCGAAGCGGCTCGTCGGGAGGAACTGGCCGACGGGGCCGATCGGTGCGCCGATGGCCTGATGGAAAATGCGGACTTTTTCGAGGGCGGATTGCATGTCTGCTCCTTTCGACCTGAACAGAGAAATCTTGCTGGAAATGAACGCGGCCGGGGTTCAGTCACTGGTCCTCGGAAAGTGGCTTGCGTCCCTCGCGGCGGATTTGATCTGCCGGCGGATACGCCACATGCGATGTGCGAGTTCGTGGTCCTCACACCAGTCGGCAACGCGTCCGAGCGCGGGCAACAGCGGGGACGCCAACCCCCCGAGCACCTCAATCGTCTGAATCAGGCCCAACAGAACACTGTAACCCCCCACTGGTAAATACCGCGGTCGGACTCCCGTGACCTCAGCTTCGATGCTGTCCAGTAGTTGACTTAGAGCCCGAACCACGCTTCGTGGTAAATGTGCTTCAAACAGCTGGACGGCCTTCAGTGACGCCGATATCAGTTCCGTCGAACCAGTCAAAATTACATGTGACAGATCCTGCGCCATCGCCATGCTGGCTCCCCGCAGGACTCGCCGAGCCTCGTTGGATGCCGACTCGTCGACCGACTCCAGCTGTCGCAACCAGGCTTCAATGGTTCGGGAAAAATAAGTCTGCAGGTCCGGATGTTCTGGCTCAGTCACGGTCCGCTGATCCAGCATCACGCTGGGGTGAGACGCGTGCCACTCGTTCAGAAGTACTGCGGCTCGGACTTGTGGCAAGAACCGCTCTTGGATTTCCTCCTCCGTAGGGCATCGTCCGGCGACATCTTCCACGCCCAATATCCGGACGCAACCTCTTCGGAAGTAGGCCTTCACTTTGACCACGGCACACTGCGGCTCATTCAATTCCAGAAACAGGACGACGGTTGGCATTGGGTTCTCCAGCTTCAGAGGGGGGGAAAGAGACGATCAGTTGCTACGCGACGAATTAATCGTCGCGGGCAACGTGGTTTCAAGGAGGCGCGACAGACTTTTGACAGACTTCCACTGCGGATCGTCAGAAACTCTGATGCTCTTCAAGGAGGGGAGG
>CAIWEX010000827.1 GCA_903911795.1 uncultured Schlesneria sp. | reverse complement strand
GGAGCATTGTCGCGAGCAGTCGCGGAGGCGTCTGGCCCTTCGGCTGGCTTGCGACGGGCTCGAAGCTCTTCCAGTCGCCGCTTCAGTTCGGCCTCGTACCCACGATCGACGGGCTCGTAATAGCGAGCATTGACTCCCAGATAGTCTTGTGCGACCCAGCCTTCTTCCGCCGCATGGGGATACTGGTATCCATCGCCATGCCCCAGTCGCTTGGCCCCCTCGTAGTGCCGGTCACGCAGATGGACGGGAACTGGCAACGTCCTCTGAGTCCGAACATCTTCCATGGCGGCATCGATCGCAACATAGGAGGCGTTTGATTTGGGGGCCAGTGCGAGATACGTGACCGCCTGAGCCAGTGGGATTCGACACTCTGGCAGGCCGATGAATTCGGTGGCATGTGCCGCGGCCTGAGCCAGGATCAATCCTTGAGGGTCTGCATTGCCGATGTCTTCTGCTGCCGCGATGACAATCCGCCGAGCCAGGAATCGCGGATCTTCTCCTGCGGCCAGCATACGTGCCATCCAATACAGTGCGGCGTCGGGATCGCTACCGCGGATGCTTTTAATCAAGGCACTGGCGGCGTCGTAGTGTTCATCCCCATCCGCATCATAGCGAATCTGTTTTCGCTGGATGGATTCTTCCGCTGTCGCGAGATCCAGCGTTCGAGCACCATCGGGTAACGAGAGAACGCCGATCTCCAGGGCTGTCAAAGCGCGACGAGCGTCGCCATCACAGATGGTGGCGAGAAACTCGATCGCTTCCGGTGTGGCAATCACTTGCCGAGACCCGAGTCCTCGCTCCCGATCCACCATGGCACGCCGGATCAGACCAGAAATATCATCGACCGAGAGCGGTTGCAGTTCAAAAATCTGACTGCGGCTGAGCAGCGGAGCAATCAATGCGAAAAACGGATTGGCCGTGGTGGCGGCCACCAGTGCGACAACACCATCTTCCACATCGGGCAGCAGAACATTCTGCTGAGTCTTGTTGAAGTGGTGCAGTTCGTCGATGAAGAGAACGGTGCGGGGACCGCCTGCCGAAACATCGGCTCGAGCTTTATCGAGAACTTCGCGCAGCTCTTTGACCCCGGCCGCAGCAGCATTCAGGGATCGAAAAACGCGGCGAGTATGCCTGGCAATCAGTTCCGCCAGCGACGTTTTGCCAGTTCCGGGAGGTCCATAGAAGACGACCGAACTGATGCGGTCCGCTTCCAGTAGGCGGCGCAGCAGTTTGCCGGGCGCCAGAAAGTGTTGCTGACCGACGAATTCGTCGAGTGACCGGGGCCGCATGCGTGCGGCGAGCGGACGAACCGCTGCGCGATTCTCGGCCTCCAGCCGATCAAACAGAGCCATACAATGGCAGCCCTCAATGAAGTTTGACGCAGTGAAGCTTATGAGCCATCCGTTTTAGGCCACTCGTCCGCTGCGCCATGGATTTCCGAACCTGCAAAACTGTAACGAATTGCAGCCGGAAAATAAAAAGAAACCTCCGCCTGTGCCGGTCAAGACCGCGGTTCTGAACCCGAGAGTTCAGGGGGGAGCCGCAAGGTCCGGGTTGTGTGAGCCGAATGGCGCCGAAGCGTCACGCGGATATACGCGCAGCCAAACCGAGCTGACTCCCAACGAAATCATAATTGTAGGGTCAACGCACTGGTCTCGTATCGAACACTGCAGAGGTTCCAGGGACTCCGAAGAATCCCGTGATCGATGCTAACGTGCAGATCGGGGACATGCAACAAGAAGGCTGTCGACAGATGTCAACAGATTGTTCAGTATCGCGTTCACGAAGCGGATTTGGGTGGCACATAGAAGTCGAAATCGATGCCAATTCGCTCAAAGTAAGGTTCGTCGCTGGTGTCGAGAGGGAGTTGGGGAGCAACATAGTTGGACGGAGGGGCTTCGATGACCGATACCGCAGAGATTTCACGAATCGAAACCCATAAGACGGGAACTCGTTCCACGCCAACACCAGTGTTTTTAAAAAGTCGGCTGATGTAGGGAACCTTATTCAAGACGGGAACACCCCGTTCGGTTCTTCCATGATTTTCGCAATTCATCAGCGCAATTCCTTGCGGACTCGCCTTCAGAACCGTCCCAACGATTTCACTTCGATAGTTCGAGACCTGTTTTCTGTTGATTTGGACTCGGGAACCTTCAGTCAAAGAGGCAATGTCCTTGGCAGAGACAATTGCTTCCGCTGGAAGTTCCGCGACTTCGGACGTGGCGACGGGATGAAGAATAGCCGTGCAGCCCGATAGGATCAGACACGCAATGACAGGAATGAACTTCGAAAGCATGGCAATAGGATCTTTCACTTCACGAACACTCGCATACGACGATCACCCCTCAGCGTGAATGCTATTTCGTTCACATCTTGCGGACCAGATGATTCCAGCAGAGTCGGCGATGTCGCGAATTCAATTTGGTCGGAGTGAACCGAGAACCGGCCAATTCAGCCACTCCTCGACAAATACGGACCCAAGCGGTAAATGACGCCTCGCGCGTCGTCTCGGGAGGGCGAGACTCCCGCCGAGCCGTTTTTCGGTGGAAACTACGTTGTTTCCACCATGCGACTCGGCAGGAGCCTCGCCGCCTCGCCCTCCATCAATGTGTCTGATTATTTCCCGAGCAACTCCGCCTTCTCCGGGTCGTTTTTCGAGCCGAAGGACTTGGCGAACACTTCGGACGCAGAGAACACCCGGAGAGCACGGATGACACGGAGGGGATCAAGAATGAAAAGAGAAAAGCTGATCGCTTCCGCAGGAGCATGTCGCATTCTCAACCCAACGATTTTTTTCGTTCCCCTTTGACTTCTTCGTGCTTTCCGCGTCGTCCGTGTCCCATCATGTCAGTGCGTTGAGAGCCATCTTCGAGCATAGAGACATAGGCGATTTGCTCTTCGACGCCGAGACTGCCACGGTAGTGTCCAGTGAGTCCAAGCGGACGCATTCTTCTACTTTTCCACCCAATCCAATGAGCCCTTGCGAACATTGTCGTAGACGCGGCGTTTCATATCCGTCGTCGGACCGAAGTTCAGCAGTAGTCCGACTTCGATCCGCGTGGCTTTGAGATAATTCAAAAGTTGAGCTTCGTGCTCATCTAGAAGTTGTTTCACCGCCTTCAGTTCAAGCATCACGACGTCGTTGACGATCAAGTCCGCGAAGTAAGTTCCTACCGGCTCGCCGTCGTAGAAGACTTCGATCTCCTGTTGTTGAGCGACTTGCAGACCGAGCTTCCGCAGTTCGATGGCCAACGAGTTCTCGTAGACCTTTTCGTTGAAGCCGTATCCCAGTTTCCGATGCACGATGTAGAAGGCGTTCAGGATAAGTTCGGTGATGTCGGAATGCTTTCCTTGGAATTTGTTGTCGGACATGAATTGGCTTTCTCAACAACAGGATTCGGACACGGAGAACACCGAAGACACGGAAGGGATCCGCAACCCAACAATTCTTCTCTTTCCCCTTTGACTTCTCCGTGTCGTCCGTGTCGTCCGTGTCCAATCAATTTCCCACCCGCAAATCCGCCGGGGAGTCGTGATTTGGAACTTATTGTCGGACATGGCTTGGCTTTATCAACAGATCGCTTCGCGATAAAGATTATAGGTCGTTTGAAACAACTCGTGCCGCCATCAGACGACGACGTCAAACCTCACCATTTCAGCGAGAAGTATCGTTACCCGAGTTGGGTGCCACTCCAACAATGTATTCGTTCGACACCCTCCAAAACACATTTCCGTTTGAAATGTGGTAAGCTCCACGATTCGTACAAGACTTGGCAGACGGGACTTCCTGACGCCATCGAATGACCAATGTGCGGAGCAATCATGTCCGTCCGAGCTGTGATGTGGATTCTTTGTATCGTCGTCGCGGTGGTTCCTGCGACGATCGCAAATGCTGATTCCGCCGATTTATTCTCCCGTGACGTCGCCCCGATTCTCGTGAAGCGCTGTCTGGAATGTCACAACGAGCGGGATGCTTCCGCCAAACTGATACTTTCGGACAAAGCCGCCGTCTTCAAAGGTGGAGAATCGGGTCCGGCTGTTGTGGCAGGAAATCTGGACAAAAGCCTGTTGATTGAAAAGGTTCGATCGGGCGAAATGCCACCTCCCAAACGAGGGCACTCGCAAAAACTTTCTGCCGCCGAAATCACCACTCTGCAGAATTGGGTCACTGCTGGTGCACCTTGGCCCGATGGGCGAAAACTGGATCTCTACGAAGCCACGACCGAGGTCCGCGGCGGACGCGACTGGTGGTCGCTGCAACCTGTTCGGCGTCCAGTTGTCCCTGCAATCGATATCGCTTCTCAATCGCATTCGCCAGTTGATGCGTTCATTCAATCGCGACTGAACGAACTTGGTATGCAGCCCGCGCCTGCTGCAGGCCGAGCCACGCTGATCCGGCGGCTATTCCACGATCTGCTCGGCCTTCCTCCATCCTATGAAGAGATCCGCGAATTCGAATCCGATCCCTCACCCGATGCGTATGAACGCCTCGTTGATCGCCTGTTGTCGTCGCCGCATTTTGGTGAACGACAAGGCCGAAACTGGCTCGATCTGGTTCGATATGCCGACACGTGTGGCTACGAACGTGATCAGGAAAAGCCGCACGCCTGGAAATACCGTGACTGGGTGATCGCTGCGATCAACAGCGATCTTCCCTGGAATCGGTTCATCATCGAGCAACTCGCTGGCGACGAACTTCCTGATCGAACGGAATCAACAGTCATCGCAACTGGACTACTACGGTTGGGGACGTGGAACGACGAACCGAACGATGCGGACGAATACAAGTACGAACGGCTTGAAGACATGGTCCATGTCACCTCGACCGCATTTCTGGGCCTGACTGTGAAATGTGCCCGGTGTCACGATCATAAGTTTGACCCGATCCCGCAGACGGATTACTACCGCATGGCCGCAGCATTCTGGCCAGGTGCCATCGAACCTCGCGGACGTGAACTGCTTGGCGGACCAACGCGGGATGAGTTGGGGTTCGAGGTGATGGGCTGGACTGACGTTCGCCAGCCACCTCCGTTGCACATGTTACGCAAGGGCGAACACAAACATCCGCTGGGTATTGTCGAACCGGGGCACCTGACGCTTATTCCCGTGATCGATCGACCACTGGAGCCAGCCCCGTTGGGAGCCAAAACAACGCACCGTCGCCGTCAACTGGCCGAATGGATTGCGTCGCCGGAGAGCCCGCTGACCCCGCGAGTCCTCGTCAACCGGTTGTGGATGAATCACTTCGGATCGGGGCTGGTCCGCTCGGCCGACAACTTTGGATTCACGGGCGATAAGCCGACGCATCCTGAGTTACTCGACTGGCTCGCCGCAGAAGTTTCCCGGCAGGAAGGTTCCATTGGCAATGCATCGTCTGGATCAGGGGCAACCCGCAGATCTTCGCTGAAATATCTACATCGACTGCTGATCACAAGCTTCACTTACCGACAGGCATCGCTGCACCCGAAGCAGGATCTGTATGCAGCGCAAGATGCCGCGAATCGGTTCTGGTGGCGGGCCGAGCGACGACGACTCGATTCAGAATCCCTGCGAGATCGCATGCTGATTGTCGGGGATGATCTGGATACCCGCATGTCGGGCCCCGGATTCAAACCAACGATCCAGGCGGAAGCCTTGGAAGGATTGTCGCGCAAAGAGGGGGCCTGGAAGCCCTCGCCACCCGTCGAACAACGTCGCCGGGCTGTCTATATGTTCTCACAGCGCAGTCTGCTGCCACCGTTGATGACGACGTTTGATTTTGTCGACACAACTTTGCCATGCGTTCAGCGACCTGTATCAACAGTCGCGCCTCAGGCTTTGGCTCTGCTCAACAATTCATTTGCCCATGAACGGAGTGCCGCACTTGCGGAACGAGTCCTGCGAGAAGACTTTTTAATGTACGGCATAGAAATGTACGGTATAGAAAGGCCTT
>CAIWEX010000826.1 GCA_903911795.1 uncultured Schlesneria sp. | reverse complement strand
GTCGGACAAAATGGAAAACCGCGAGATAGGCCAGTGATCGCCAGAACAGCATATGGCCTTCCGAGTAGATCGCGGCACCAATTGCGAATGCCAGCAGCGGTACCAGTGAATACAGCCAGATCCGGCGACGAAACTCACTCGGGTCAAAATACGTACGAAAGCAGGTCGCGTAGACATGGGCGACATCAATGAGCACCACAGTGACGATCCAGAGCCAGTCGGGTGTTTCATGTTCGATCCAGCCCGTCCAACTCCCGGCGATTAGCAGGGCAATTGCCAGGACTGCACTGCCAAGAAAGGTCAGCAGGTCCGTTCTTGCAGAGAATAGCCAGGGGATCCGTTCGGGAATTGCGAGACTCATACCAGCAATTCCAGTATCTCATCGGCGGCACGACATCCATGATCGAACGCCTCTTCAAACAGCGCGATGCCACTCAGGTCGGTATGTGCAAAGTGGATCGGTCCATCTGGTTGAATGGCTTGACGGCGCTGGTTACATGTGTAGAAGCCGAGTCGCGGGCAAATCATGGCATGTCCCCAGAGAAAAACGTCCAGCCGCGTCGTCAGTTGCCGAATCTCTGGATGAGCCCGCTCCAGATCGGTCAGGGCCACGTCCGCCAGATCCGCCCAAGTTGCGTGCAGAAGCTTTTCTCGCACGCCGCGAGGCTCGTCGTCGCTGTACGGATAATACCAGGTCAAAACGGTCGGACCTTGATCTTGTCCCGATTGGTGAGTCGCGACAACGTAACCAAGTGAACGGCTGTCGTGAATGACATTATCCCAGCTCATGGGGAACGCGTCTTCTCGCGGTCGGCTGTTCAGGTGAAGATTGGCGACCAGCCAAGACCCATACTTGAATTCGCTGGTGCTTCGCCCTGCACGCTCTGCGAAGCCCGAGATGAGTCGCGGAGCCATGAACTGCGGGGCTGCGAAAATCACGTGCTTTGCCCGCAATCCATGGACCTCGTTGGTTTGCGTGTTGAACCAGACAACTTCGACTGAACCGTCACGCCCTTCTTCCAGAGGTTTGATTTGTGCAACGGCTGCCCCTGTTTTCAATCGCCTGCCTGCTCGGTCGGCCAAGTGCCTGATCAGCCGCCCGTTACCTTCTGACCAGGTGATTAATGGCTGGTGATCGGCCCCTGGTGCAGACTGTCGAGCCGCAAAATAGAGTAGTCCTGCCCAGGCGCTGGTCCGCTCGGCAGAGAGTCCATAGTCATCGCGGCAACTGTAATCGACGAGCCAATGCAATCGTGGTGAAGTCCATCCGTGATCTTTCAGCCACTGCGAAACTGAGATCTCATCCAGTTCTCTGACCCGAGGATCATCGGAAGCGAGACGGGTCGGAATCGTGAAGGCACGACGGCCCATGGAATCTCGCCATTCAGTCCAGTGATCGACCTCCTTTCGAAAGGCTGCCAGTTCAGCCAGATCCTCTTCGGAAGCACCGGTCATCGGATAGAGTCCTTCGATCCATGTGCCCTGGAAGAAGAGTCGTTCCTCCGGCTCACGGCAGAGGTACTGCTCGCCGATGACGGGCGAGCCATCTGGGGCGATCGATTCCACGACACCCATTTCCTCAAGCAGTTGGATCAGCCGTGTATTGTCTGCAAACGGCACAGGGACATAATGGGCACCCCAGGGGTATGCTGTCAGATCACATTTCCCTGATCGGGATGTCCCTCCGGTCACTGGTTCCAGTTCCAGAACGACGAAATCCTCAAGTCCACCCTGCTGCAGTCGCCACGCGGCCGACAATCCCGCTGCTCCACCTCCAACGATGACGACAGGCACTTCGCTCCAGGCCCCATCTGAAGGACGCGGACGAAAGCCGTCGCGCAATCGATGTCCAACGGAAGCAGATTGACCGAATAGTTCACC
>CAIWEX010000825.1 GCA_903911795.1 uncultured Schlesneria sp. | reverse complement strand
GATTCGACGAAGCCCTGCGAACATCGAGTGTGAACGCGCGAACGAGGTTGACTCGACGATCTCCCACCATCGCACTGGCCGTGAGGTCGACTCGATACTTGATGAGTTGAGTATTGATCCGATTGAAGAAGGTTCCAGTAGCAGTCAGCCGCTCGGGCGTCCCCGGAACAAATCGAGCATAAACCTGGTTCCGCTCTTCTTTCTCGTCACCAATCTGCCCCCCTTTGACCATAAACGTAATGGGGCTGACAAATCCTGGCTGGCGAGTCGTCATGATGGGGAAATCGGCCGTCTGAAATCGGGTCAGCGAAAGCAGTGGTTCGGGGACCTCTGCTGTAAACGGGACAGGTGGCACGACCATCAAAGCAACCTGCTCATGGAGCGACGGAGGCAGCAACCGCTGATCTTCACGCAGTGCATAGGGGATCAGATCCACGTTCTTCAATTGACGGTCAATCAAAGGACGCGTTCGGGCAATGGCCTGGATCTTGCTTCCAGATTCCAAAGTTCCAGTGCCAACGACTTCCAGCGTGTAAATCCCTTCGGGGGTTGCCGCGTCCGCAATCACCTGGCCAACAAATTCGGTCGCGCTCGCCGGAATCACAGCAGGTTCAATTCGTAGTCCCTGGGGGACTCCCCGCAGTTCCAATTGAATGTCACCATTAAATTCCGTGCGAGTCACCTTGATCGGCAAGACCTGATAGTTTCCCTGTGGGACGGTCAAATCGGTCGTATCGGCCTGCAGGACAATCTGCGGTCCACCAACTCGTACGTCGATTCGATAAGCAAACTCGGGGCCACCATCGCGTGAGAGTTCGCGGACTTGAATCCGGTGAATACCCGGTTTACCAACATTGAATGAGAAGCTTCCTTCTTCGAGATCCGTGTCATCCACGCGTCTGACTTCTCGACCATCAGCATCGAACAGGATCAGTTCAAGATCGGCTGCAGAACCGATGGTTCGAGCCACTCCTTGAAAGACAAGTTTCTGATCTTTCTGCAGATCAAATGCATACCAGTCACTGTCGCCGGGCTTGTTGAAGTGGCCGTTGATGGTTCCTGGAACCGACACGGACTGAGCGGTTTCTTTGGAATCATTCGGCTCGACTTCGACCGAAGGCGCAAAGTCCGTGGCATTGAGGGGAATCCAGGTCGCGGCACTTCCAGGGGACTGCCGGATTTCGTGGAACGCGTCGCCCCGACGCATGTTGGCGGGCAGCGATATTGGTAACTGCCACTCCTTCATTTGAGGGAAGTTGAGCGTCGTGGAGTTACCGATCACGACGGATGAGGGGACCGCCACGCGAGCGTCCGGGAAGTCGCCCATCCGCAGGACATAGTGCCATGTTGGGTCACCTTCGTATCGAGCATCACGAACTTCGACGGTATAAGTTCCCGCGTCCGCACATCGATGTGCGAATCGGCAATCGAACAGCAGACCAACGGAATTGTCCTGCTCCGCGATGACCTGTCCTTTCGCGTTCCTGATTCTCACCAGTGGGTCAAAATTCGTCCCCAGTCGGTTGCCAACAACTTCAAACGCGACACGTTGATCCTTCGCGACGGTAATTGAGTACCGGTCGATGGTGGCTGGCCGACAACTGGCGGTCACACTTGCCGGAAGAGTAACCGGAACAACGGCATCGGCAGGTAATTGAGGATCACGGATGACGACTGGCAGTTCATCGACGAGAAACAGATGGACGTTACTGAGTCCGCTGGTCGTTGCCAGTCGAAGTCCATAAACCCCGAGCGGTGCATTTGCGGGAATGTCGATATCAAATCGAGATTGAGCAGAGGGCGCATCGCTGACGATCCGCGCCGATAATGATCCAGAGGGTAACGAGGTCCAGATTCCAACCGGATTTGCCGTTTCAGTCCCGAGAACCTCCATGCGACTCGTGGCTCCACGTCGCAAGACGGGTGGCGAGAGATGTTCGACAAACGCCTGCCCCCATCCGACACTTGGAAGGACAAGAAGAAACGCGCAAGTCACCTGCAAATGTCGACTCATACGGGACAGTTCCTGAATCCATACGCGAATCCATGCACAACCACCAATGCGTTTGGATGATAACCGAAGTTCTGACCGAATGCACGGTTGGTTTCTCAAACATCCACCAATTGTCCGCCCCGGATTTCTGGCATTCTGGCGCAGCTTCAAACCCCGTTATTTCCCTGTCGAATGAACAGGTTTCAAGACCGGCAGCGTCCCAAAGCTCAGGCTCGTCGGATGCTCAGCAGACCGAAAGACGCGATGCGTCGCTCGCTTGAAATCTTCCGGCTTCGCAAAGTAGATGTTCGGGACAAACGTCTGCGGGTTGCGATCGACCAGCGGAAACCAGGTACTCTGGATCTGCACCATCAGGCGATGCCCCTTTTGAAAACGATGTAGCACATCGAGTAACTCGAAACGGACGCGAGTTGGCACACCGGGCTGGAATGGCTCAGGCTTGGCGTAGTCATTCCGAAACCGGCCGCGAAAGACTTCGCTGCGAATCAGCATCTGATAACCAGCCAGCGGAGTTGTCTCCGGAGAATCTGGACGAACGTCGATCAATTTGACGACCCAATCAGCATCTGTCCCTGTCGTTGACACCCAGAGATCCGCTTCCAGGGGACCAGCCAGAACAGTGTCCTCTTCAAACGGATCGGTCTGATATGTCAGAACATCAGGACGACGCGATGCGAATCGCTGGTCGTCCACCATGTACTCAATCGTCATCTTGGGAGTGATCGTTTCACTGTACGGAACCGGCTTGGCGGGATCGCTGACGAATTCATCGAACAGGTCACCCGAGGCTTTTGCATCAGGGGCGTTCGCGGCCAGCTTTCCTCCCGGCTGAAGATACAGCTTCTTCAGCTCCGTCCTGGCAGGTGGCCAGTGATCAAATGTCCGCCAGGCGTTGGAACCTGTTTCAAAGACGATGGCCTCAGCAGGAGCGGGCAGATCTTTGTCCTTCAGGTACTTTTCGAAAAAGGGGAGTTCAATTTCAGCCCGATAAAACGCAGCCGTCTTGGAACCAAAAGTCACTGGCCCCAGCTTGTCCCCATCGACCGATGCCCAACCGCCGTGATGCCAGGGGCCGACAACCAATACGTTCTTCACTTTGGGATTCAGCTTTTCGATCGCCTGATAGGTCTTGAACGAACCGTACAGGTCTTCTGCGTCGTACCATCCGGTCACAACCATCACGGCCGGAGCGACGTTTTTGAGATGCGGAATGAGTGCACGCTTCTGCCAGAACTCATCCCGATTCGGATGTTCCATCATCTCTTTCCAGAATGGAATCGAGCCTTTCAGATACTGCTTGTCGATATTCTCGACCGATCCCGCTTCCAGAAACAGCTTGTAGCCATCCGGTGTCGGGTAGACATACGGTTTGACAGGTTCCGTCGTCGGCTTCGGCCGCTCGGTCGCGTTGCTGGTGAGCCAGCGGAATGCATGAGCCAGAAAGAATGAACCGTGATGCAGAAAATCGTCGAAGTACCAGTCCCCGACCGGAGCCTGCGGGGAAACTGCTTTCAAGGCTGGATGAGCGTCGATCATTCCCGCAGCGGCATAAAAGCCGGGGTACGAGATCCCATACATGCCGACCCGCCCGTTGTGCTGCGGAATATTCTTCAGCATCCATTCAATCGTGTCATAGGTGTCCGAACTTTCATCCACGTCGGAGGCTTTCGACTTGAACGGAACATGTGGCGTCACCTGCAGGAATTCTCCTTCGGAAGCAAATCGACCACGAACATCCTGATTGACGAAGATGTAACCCGCCTTGACGAACAGTTCACTCGGTCCCAGCTTTGCCGGGTACTTGTCCTCGCCGTATGGGCCGACGTTATACGGAGTCCGCTTCATCAGGATCGGATACGTTTTCGTCGTATCGCGAGGCACAAAGATCGAGGTAAACAGCTTCACGCCATCGCGCATCGGGACCATCTGTTCGTTCTTGGTGTAATGCAACCGGATGTAACTCTCCAGTTGCGAAGGCTCCTGAGCCCACGCTGTTCGCGAACCAAACCAAAGCACAGTCCCCAATGTCAACAGGCGTACCCAACGCATGAATCAACTCCTCGTGAAGATGCCACACAGCGCAGACACCGAGCCATGCCTGCGACCGCTTGGCAATCATCGTACTCCTCAGGAACCTGATCGTGAAACCCAAATGCGATACGCTGCCATTCAACCGCGTCGCCAAGCATTTCTATTTCAAAGACGGTCCGGGGGCAGACCAGTTGGGCGGGATGGAATTTAACGAAAGTCGCTGAT
>CAIWEX010000824.1 GCA_903911795.1 uncultured Schlesneria sp. | reverse complement strand
GGGGTCGGGTCTACGATATTTCGATTTTGGCCGGAAGAAACTTTGATCAATTACCAAAGCCTTTGTCCGGCCAAAATCGAAATATCGTAGACCCGACCCCTGATTGCGCGATGTCATTGGAAAACACCGCCCGTCTTGACGCAACCGAGCTCCACAGTTATGATTTTGATTAATCAAAAAGTTATTTTTCGAGCTCCGTTTGACCGCCAGCTATCCCGCCCGAAAGTCATGCCATGTCGCAAGTCCGTCAAATTTCTGTCTGGATTGCGTCCATTCTCTGTCTGGTTTCAAGCGGATGTGATCGTCCGGCATCCTCACCGCCTGACGCACGTGAAAAGCCATCGAAATTTCGAGTCGTGACCACTACGGGGATGGTGACTGATGTGACTCGCCAGGTCGTCGGTCAACGGGGTGAAGTCTTTGGACTGATCGAAGCCGGAGTTGATCCGCATCTGTTCAAGCCGACGCGTGGCCACGCCAAGCAATTGCATATTGCGGATATCGTCTTCCATTCCGGGCTGATGCTCGAAGGCCGGATGGGTGAGTCGTTTACTCAACTGCAGCGATCAGGCAAGCCCGTGTTTGCCGTAACGGAAGCTCTCGATAAAGAGTTTCTGTTTTCACCGCCAAACTTCGCCGGACACTACGATCCGCATGTCTGGATGGATGTCAAAGCGTGGAGTTTGTGTGTCGACCACATTGCCTCATCCATGGCAAAGTTTGATGCCGAACATGCCGAAGAATACCGCACGAACGCCAAGGCCTACCGTGAGGAACTTTCGAAACTGGATGATTATGTCCGCGGTGTGATCGAGTCGATTCCGGAATCTCAACGTGTACTCGTGACCGCGCACGATGCGTTTGAGTATTTCTCGCGAGCGTATGGGATCAAGGTGAAGTCGGTTCAAGGAGTCTCCACCGAAGCCGAAGCGGGAGTTAACGACGTCAATCAGCTCGTCGATTTCCTGGTGGAGCGAAAACTGCCCGCGATCTTTGTTGAGTCGAGCGTGAATGCCAAGAATATCCAGGCGGTGATCGAAGGGGCGAAATCACGCGGGGTCACGGTTCAGGTCGGTGGCGAACTGTTTTCAGATGCGATGGGAGCGGAAGGGACGTACGAGGGGACCTATATCGGCATGATCGATCACAACGCGACCTTGATTGCCCGTGCCCTGGGAGGAACAGCTCCTGAGCGTGGTCTGAACGGCAAGCTGAAAGAACCGACTTCCAGTACCAGCGAAGGTCGCTAAGAATCTGTCATGAGCAATCATCCCGAATCGTCGCCTCTTTCGATCCATGACATGACTGTTGCCTATCAGCGGCGGCGAGTCTTATGGGATGTCGACTATGCGGCTCCTGCCGGGAAACTGACCGCGATTGTCGGCCCCAACGGAGCAGGCAAAAGCACACTGATCAAAGCCGTGCTGCAATTGATCCCCACGGCATCCGGCGATGTTGCGTTTTTTGGTCGGCCGTACCGCGAGCAGTCTGGCCGGATTGGTTATGTCCCTCAACGAACCAGCGTCGATTGGGATTTTCCCATCGACGCACTGGGTGTTGTGGCAATGGGACTCTACCGCAAAATCGGCTGGTTTCGTCCGGTCACGCGTAAGTATCGCCAGCAGGCTCTTGCCGCACTGGAGCGAGTGGGCCTGGCGGAATTCGCTTCGCGCCAGATCAGTCAGCTTTCGGGAGGCCAGCAGCAGCGAGTCTTCCTGGCACGTGCTCTCGTGCAGGACGCCGATCTGTACCTGATGGATGAACCGTTCGCAGGGGTCGATGCGGCGACCGAGCGAGCGATCGTCGAATTGCTGCGTGAACTTCGCTCGGCTGGCAAGACCGCATTGGTCGTGCATCACGATCTGCAAACGGTGGCCGAATACTTTGATGAAGTTCTGCTGCTCAACAACCGTTTGATCGCCAGCGGACCCGTGGATCAGGTTTTTACCACCGAAAACCTTCGTCGTACCTACGGCGGCAAGCTGGCACTGCTGGATCTGGTCGGATCTCGTATGAGTACCAAATAATTCCTGCCGAGCGATTTCCCAACCAACGCATTTATCGTCCATGACCAATTTTGTTCGTGTTCTGTTGCTGCAAGACTACAACACTCGACTGGTGTTGTGCGGCACCATTTTGTTCGGAGCATGCGGCGGTGTCGTCGGCGCGTTCATGCTGCTGCGCAAGAAGTCGCTGGTGGGTGACGTCGCCAGTCACGCCGCTTTGCCAGGGATCGGACTGGCTTACCTGATCATGGAATCGATCTCACCGGGATCTGGCAAGACTCCTGTTTGGCTGCTGCTGGGTGCGGGGGCCGGATCTGCGGCAGGGTTGTATTGCGCCGGCCTGATCCAGCGGACTCGACTGATTAAGGAGGACGCGGCTCTGGGAATTGTCCTGAGTGTCTTCTTCGGCTTCGGAATCGTCCTTCTGAGTATTGTGCAAAGCCTTCCAACGGGAAGTGCTGCGGGGCTGACAGAATTTGTCTTTGGCAAGGCGGCGGCATTAACTGCTGGGGATGTCACTTCGATTGGCGTGGCCAGTCTGATCGTGCTGGCGATCTGCGCGATCGCTTTCAAAGAGCTTTCGCTGCTCTGCTTCGATGAAGCGTACGCTGCCGCATTGGGCTGGCCGACACGTCGACTCGATCTGCTTCTGACGTCGCTGGTTGTCGCTGTCACGGTGATCGGAATGCCCAGCGTCGGATTGTTACTTGTTGTCGCTCAACTGGTGATCCCCCCTACGGCAGCACGGTTCTGGACGGATCGACATGGTCCGCTGACGATTGTTTCTGGAGTCCTCGGCGCCTTGAGCAGTGCCATCGGCGTTCTGGCCAGCGCCCTCGTTCCACGATTGGCAGCAGGGGCCGTGATCGTGCTGGCGGGGACGGGAATCTTCATTATCAGCATGCTGTTCGGAACACGACGTGGGGTTGTCTGGCATTCGCTGGGGCAGTTTTCTGCGAGGCGACGGATCGGGCAGCTCGACCTGTTGCGAACGTGCTTTGAGATCCTGGAGCAATCGATCGGCGATGCCTCGCCCGTCGAATG
>CAIWEX010000823.1 GCA_903911795.1 uncultured Schlesneria sp. | reverse complement strand
GTCTGGACATTCCAGTCCCAGGTTCCAAGTTGCGCCCCTGTCAGTGCAAGATCCAATCGCTCTCGTTCGGTTCTCAATTCGATTTCAGCTTTACGCGCCCCAGTCACATCCGTTGCGACGCCTAGAAATCCCGTCAGAGTGTTATCGCTGTTCCGAATCCCTGTAACGGCGAGGGAGACTGTCAAATGGGAACCATCTTTACGAATGTAGGTCCATTCGCGAGCGTCATGTCTTCCCTGCCGGGCATATTCCACGAACGTGTCGAAACCTTTGATGTCACGACCCGTTTCCCGCGACAGTTGTTCGCTGCGCGCCTGGACTTCAGATTCCAGATGGATACGACTCGGAGTTTGAATTCCAACCATTTCCTCGGCCGTATACCCCAGCATCTGTTCGGCGCCCGAATTAAACAGGGTGATTGTCCCATTCAGGTCGGTGGTGATGATCGACGCTTGAGTCGATGCGTCGACAATCGCCTGAAGTTGGGCCTTCACTCGCTGAGTCGCGTCTCGCTCCAACCGCTGGTCTGTGATATCGGTCACAAACCCATGCCACAACACGGACCGATCTGGCAGTCGAGTCGGCATGGAATTACCGCTGATCCAACGCACTTCGCTGGCATCAAAGCGGACTCGAAATTCACATCGCCACGGCTGTAGAGTTCGCGCAGACTCCTCGATCGATGCCACAACGTCGTCATGGTCATCGGGATGCAACGCTTCGAAAATTTTTGAAGCATCATCGCGAACATCCTCCGGCGTCACTCGAAAGATCTCGTGAATTCCCCTGCTGACGTACGGACAACAGCTTGTTCCATCGGGCCGCAATAGGTACTGGTACACAACGCCGGGGACCTGTGCGGCGATCTGATCCATCCGGCTGAGTGAGTCCGCGAGTGCCAGCTTTTCTTCCGCCAGTCGGCAATTGATTCGACGAAATTCGATCTGCCCAGCGGCCTGATGAGCGAGTGACTGCAGGTCGTCCAATTGCTCGTGGGTCAGTTCTCTGGGAACCACATCGATGACGCAAAGCGTTCCCAGCGCATGACCATCTGAGGTTCGAAGCGGAATTCCCGCGTAGAACCGAATGAATGGAGAGCCCGTAACGAGGGCGTTGTCACTGGTTCGTGGATCAAGGGCAGCATCATTGATGATGAAAGGATCTGTTCCCAGAATGGCGTGGGCGCAGAAGGCAAAGTCCCTGTGGGTCTCTTTCACTCCCAGCCCGAACGTCGACTTGAACCATTGTCGCTTTTCATCGACCAAACTGACCAGCGCGATCGGCGCTTTGCAGAGACGCGCCGCCAATCGAGTCAGATCGTCAAACACCGCTTCTGGTTCGGAATCCAGAATGCAGCACTGACGCAGTACTCGAAGCCGTTCCGCTTCCGAAGGACTGAGTTGAGCTTTGGGCATGGCTGATGACGCGGCAGTAGGAAAAAGTGTTCAACGTTTCTGACAAAGACGGCCCTCGAACTGTATCGAAGCCGAATCTGGCAAAATCCAATCCATCTTCCCACGTCAACGCAATCGTCAAAACCGTCCTAACCGTAGGGGACGTCTGCAACCAATGATTTCCAGACCACAGGCACGCATCCGGTGACACCGATACAGCACGATCGCCAAGTTGCAGCGTTTTTGCACGAGTGTGATCGACTGCAAATTCTCCTTTCAGGGAGAAACTGTACAGCGACAATTAAAAATCCCGCTGGCGAC
>CAIWEX010000822.1 GCA_903911795.1 uncultured Schlesneria sp. | reverse complement strand
TGCTGCCCTGATTCACTTACACTCAGCCTGATTCTCGTAGTAACCTTCTCCCCGAACGCATTCCGCATGATCCTCCATATCGACATGGACGCCTTCTATGCTTCGGTCGAGGAACGAGACAACCCGTCGCTCGTCGGTAAGCCGGTGATCGTCGGCGGTTCGCCAGAAAGTCGTGGCGTCGTGGCTGCAGCGAATTACGAGGCCCGCAAGTTCGGCGTTCACAGTGCAATGGCAGCGGCCCGTGCCTGGCGACTCTGCCCGCACGCGATCGTCATCAAGCCCCGGATCGACTACTACGCTTCGGTGTCCCGGCAGATCCGAGACATCTTCGAGCAGTTCACTCCGCTGGTGGAACCGTTGTCGCTCGACGAAGCCTTTCTCGACGTCACGGGCAGCGAACCCCTCTTCGGTCCTTCCGCTGAGATCGGCCGTCAGATCAAACTGCGAATCCGTGAGGAACTGAAGCTGACTGCTTCCGTCGGCGTGGCGACCAACAAGTTCGTCGCCAAGATCGCCAGCGCGCTGAAAAAACCGGACGGATTCGTTGTGGTGGAATCGAGTGAAATCCAGGCTTTCCTCGATCCGCTTCCAGTCGGGAAACTGTGGGGCGTCGGGAAGGTCACCGGACAAGTGTTTGAGCGGCTGAATGTTCTTACGATCGGCCAACTCCGGCAGATGCCGCTCTCCACCCTCAATGAAATTTTCGGGGCATCCGGTGAGCATTACTGGCAACTGGCCCACGGGATCGACAATCGACGGGTTGTCCCCGATCGCGAGGCGAAGTCGATTTCCAACGAAACCACGTTCGCTGAAGACATTGCCGACATGGAAGTGCTGCGTGCCTGGCTGGTGGAACTCGTCGAACAGGTCGCTCGCCGTTTGCGACAGTACGACATCAAGGGCCGCACCGTGGACTTGAAAGTGCGGTTCGCGGACTTCCAGACGATCACTCGGTCGCTAACACTTCCAGAACCGACCAGCACTACGCGAGATCTGCTGGACGCTGGTGTGGAACTCCTGACGAAACGCCTCCCGGCCCGCCATCGACCCATTCGGCTGCTGGGGTTTGGCGTCAGTAAACTGGATGGATCGGGTAAGTCACAGCGGACACTCTTCGATCAGCCCGACCGCGAGCGTCATCAGGAACTCGATCGAGTGGCCGATCAAATCACGGAAAAGTTCGGTAAACTGGCCATTCGGCGTGGGGTTAGACTCGAGGGGAGTAATGAGTGAGGATCTCGGGACGACATCATTGTCGACGCGTCGACACCCCAACAATGATTCGATCCGTCGCTGCATTGATTGCGAAGCACCGGAAGACATCAGGGAGCGGCAGCCATGGGAAATAAGAAAACGCTCATCATTTGCAAATCAGTTCATCACCAGAACACGGCGAAAGTAGCCCAGGCGATCGCCAACGTTCTGGACGCTGAGATTTGCGAGCCAGAGAACGTTCCCTACGCTCGGTTGGACGAGTATGGCTTGATTGGCCTGGGTTCCGGCATCTATTTCGGACGATTCCACTCGGCGTTGCGACGCTGGGTGTACGAGATGCCCAGCGTCCCATCTCAAGGTCGGAGAGTCTTCCTGTTCTCAACGTCCGGTCTGTCCTTTCTCTGGCGTATATGGCACTGGCCAATCAAATCCCGGCTGCAAAAGAAAGGCTGGGACGTCACGGGTGAGTTTCACTGCCGTGGCTTTGACTCTGTCGGCCCGCTATGGCTGATGGGGGGGATCAATCGCCATCACCCCAATGACCGCGATCTGGAGCATGCCGCCAGTTTCGCAAGAGATTTGTTGCTGCGGTCGCAACCCCGTTGAACGATGGAACACACAGTCGGTTGCCCGCCTATCCCCTCTGTGATACCGACGCCTCCACTGAATCCAGACAGGATCGATGTCTGCCCAATCCAATTTCCGGAAATTGAAATCACGGATGGTTTCGTTGATCAAATGGCCGGAGAAGAACTTCGGAGATTGACGGTTTCCCTGCCTGAACCAGGACAGCGTTGTCTTGCGGATCATTTTCGCTGTCTGCCGGTCGACACTCCTCTCAAGAGAACACTCAAAATCGACCTCTAAGAGCTAAAAAAAAGGAATTACCCTCCCCACCCCGGCCGCGACATCAGCCGACCGGAGTGGGTAGGAATGTGATCTACGCCGAGCATTCCGGATCACACCGACGCCAGCATCAGTTCT